>NZ_JBBMFF010000146.1:0-13015 GCF_040096185.1 Faecousia intestinalis
CTGCCGCTGCGGCGGGTGATCAAACGCGAAAGGACACCCTGACGGTTTCCTTTCACACTTTTCTTCCCTCCGAAACTCTCGGCTTGGCGGTTTTTTGGATAGTTTGAGCTCCCGGCGGGATTTCCCGCCGGGAGCGCTGCATTTTTTTGGTTTTGGAGATCAGGCCTGCGGCTTATAGCTGTCCTTCAGGCTGACGGAGCGGTTGAAGACCGGGTGCTCCGGTGTCGAGTCCTTGCTGTCCGGGCAGAAGTAGCCCAGGCGCATGAACTGATAGGATTCCGGAGCCTTGGCCGCGGCGAGCGCGCGCTCGATCTTGCAGCCCGTGAGGATCTCGAGGGAATCCGGGTTCAGGCACTCGAGGAAGTCCTTGTCCGCTGCGTCGGGATCGGGATCGGTGAAGAGGTTCGAATACAGGCGTACCTCGGCGTCTACGGCCTCGTTGGCCTCGACCCAGTGGATGGTGGACTTGACCTTGCGGCCGTCGGCGGGGTCGCCGCCGCGGGAAGCCGGATCGTATTCGCAAAGGACCTCCGTGACGTTGCCGTCCGCGTCCTTGACGCAGCCGGTGCACTTGACGACGTAGGCACCCTTCAGGCGGACCTCATTGCCGGGGAAGAGGCGGAAGAATTTGCCGACCTTCTCCTCCATGAAGTCATCCTGCTCGATCCACAGATCGCGGGAGAACGGGATCTCGCGCTTTCCCATCTCGGGGTGGTTCGGGTGATTTTCAACCTCGAAGATCTCCGTCTGCCCCTCGGGATAGTTCGTCACGGTCAGGCGCAGGGGATGCAGCACGGCCATGGTGCGCGTGGCGGAATCGTTGAGGTCCTCGCGCAGGCAGTGCTCGAGGAAGGCGTATTCCACGGTGGAAGCGGCCTTTGCCACGCCGATGCGCTCACAGAAGCTGCGGATGGAGTGCGGCGTGTAGCCGCGGCGGCGCAGACCGCACAGCGTCGGCATGCGGGGGTCGTCCCAACCGGCGACGCGGCCGTCCTCGACCAGCTTGCGCAGCTTGCGCTTGGACATGACGGTGTAGTTGATGCCGAGGCGCGCAAACTCGATCTGGCGCGGCTTCGACGGCAGGTCGCAGTGCTCCACGACCCAGTTGTAGAGCGGGCGGTGCGCCTCGAACTCCAGCGAGCACAGCGAATGCGTGATGTGCTCCATGGCGTCCTCGATCGGGTGGGCAAAGTCGTACATCGGATAGATGCACCACTTGTCGCCCGTGGCGTGGTGCGGCATGTGGTTGATGCGGTAGATGGCCGGGTCGCGCATGTTGAAGTTGCCGGAGGCAAGGTCGATCTTCGCGCGCAGCGTCATGGCGCCGTTCGGGAACTCACCGGCCTTCATACGGCGGAAGAGGTCGAGCGACTCCTCGATGGGACGGTCGCGGTACGGGCTGCGGGCCGGGGTCGTCAGGTCGCCGCGGTATTCGCGCATCTGCTCGGGCGTCAGCTCGCAGACATAGGCCAGCCCCCTGCGGATGAGGTCCTCTGCGCACTCGTACATCTTGTCAAAATACTGGGATGCATAGTAAAAACGGTCGTCCCAGGTAAAGCCGAGCCAGCGGATATCCTCTTTGATGGCTTCGACGTATTCCGTGTCTTCTTTCGTGGGGTTCGTATCGTCCATGCGCAGGTTGCAGATGCCGCCGAATTTTTCGGCGGTGCCGAAATCGATGCACAGCGCCTTGCAGTGGCCGATGTGCAGATAGCCGTTCGGCTCAGGCGGGAAGCGCGTGTGCACCTGCATGCCCTCATACTGGCCGCCGGAGCCGATATCCTCTTCGACAAAGGCCTCGATAAAATTCTTGATCTCCGGGCGATTGAGCTCGTCTGCCATGTTTCCCATCCTCTCAGGTAAAAGTACTCCTCATTATAGCGCAGTCCGCCCAAAATCGCAACTCCTTTGCATACAAATCGCGAAATTTCATCTGTCCGGGAAAGAAATTTAAAAACAATTTGTGAAAATATGCAGATTTCGGTTGTCAATCCGGCAAAATTATTATAGAATAGACGAAGACAAACAGAAGGTAAAGGAGAGGTTCCCCATGAACGAGCCGAAGTATCGCCGCGTACTTCTGAAAATCAGCGGCGAGGCCCTGGCGGGCGACGCCCACCGCGGCCTGAATTTTGATGTGATCGGCAGTGTCTGCGACGTCGTCAAGCAGTGCGTCGAAGCCGGTGTGCAGGTGGGCATCGTCGTCGGCGGCGGCAATTTCTGGCGCGGCATCAAGGACGGCGGCGACCGGATGGAGCGCACCCGCGCCGACCAGATGGGCATGCTTGCCACGGTCATCAACTGCCTCGCTCTGGCCGACAGTCTGGAGCAGCGCGGCGTTGAGGTCCGCGTGCAGACTGCCATTGAGATGACCCGCATCGCCGAGCCCTATATCCGCGGCCGTGCCATCCGCCATCTGGAGAAGGGCCGCGTCGTGATCTTCGGCTGCGGCACCGGCAACCCGTTCTTCTCGACGGATACCGGCGCGGTGCTCCGCGCGGCGGAGATCAACGCCGACGCCATTCTGCTGGCCAAGAACGTCGACGGTGTATATTCCGACGATCCAGCGAAGAATCCGGACGCCGTGAAATTCGACGAGATCACCTATGACGAGGTCCTTGCCCGCCACCTGATGGTGATGGACTCGACGGCGACCTCACTTTCCATGGACAACCACATTCCTATCATTCTCTTCGCGCTGAAGGACCCCGAGAACATCCTGCGCGTCGTGATGGGCGAAAAGATCGGAACCGTAGTGAAGGAGGACAAATAACATGGTTGACTTTAAGGACTATACCTACAAAATGGACCGCACGCTCGAGGTGCTCCAGGAGGACTTCGGCGCCGTCCGCGCCGGCCGTGCCAATGCCCGCGTGCTTGACCGCATCAGCGTCGAGTACTACGGCGTCGATACGCCCATCGGACAGGTCGGCACCATCGCCTCACCTGATGCGCGCACGCTCGTCATCCAGCCGTGGGACGGCAGCCTGCTCAAGAAGATCGAGAAGGCCATCCAGACGTCCGACCTCGGCATCAATCCGCAGAATGACGGCCGCGTTATCCGCCTGGTGTTCCCGCAGCTCACCGAGGAGCGCCGCCGCGAGCTGACCAAGCAGGTCAAGAAGTACGGCGAGGATGCCAAGGTCGCCGTGCGCAACATCCGCCGCGATGCCATGGACTATGTCAAGGCCCTGAAGAAGAAGTCTGAGATTACCGAGGACGACCAGAAGAAGGCCGAGAAGGACCTGCAGGACCTGACCGATAAGTATATCAAGAAGGTAGACGAGGCCTGCGCCGTGAAGGAAAAGGAGCTTATGGAGCTCTGAGCGCCCAGAATAGAGCCCGCTTCGCAAAAGGGGACCGTGACGGTTCCCTTTTGCGCCGATTGGGCCCGGATTGGAAAAAACTGCAATGAGATTATTCCGAAAAAAGACCGCCCCGGCGCAGCCGCGGCGGATCCCGACCCACATCGCCATCGTCATGGACGGCAACGGCCGTTGGGCAAAGCAGCGTGGTCTGCCGCGTCCTGCAGGACATAAGGCGGGCGCGGAGTCGTTCCGCACGATCGCAAATTATGCCAAGAGCATCGGTCTGCAGTATCTGACGGTCTACGCCTTCTCCACGGAGAACTGGAAGCGCCCGGAGGACGAGGTGGACGCCATTATGGACCTGCTGGAGAAATACCTCCGCGAGGCAATCCGCGACATGGACCGCAACCGTGTGCGCTTCTGCTTTTTCGGCGACCTGTCGCGCCTGTCGCCGGAGCTGCAGCGCGAGGCGCAGGAGGCTGTGGAACGCTCGAAGAAATACGAGGGCGTACAGGTGAATTTCTGCCTGAACTACGGCGGCCGCGATGAGATCGTCCGTGCGGCGCAGCGCTTTGCCGCGCAGTGCGCCGCCGGAGAGCGCCGCCCGGAGGAGCTGACGGAGGATATGTTCTCCGATCTGCTCTATTCTGCCGGGGTGCCGGCTCCGGAGCTTGTCATCCGCCCCGGCGGAGAGACTCGCATTTCCAATTTCCTGTTATGGCAGTCGGCTTATGCCGAATACTATTTTACGGATGTCCTCTGGCCGGACTTCGGCCCGGAGGAGCTGGACAAAGCGATCGACGCCTTCAACGCGCGCGATCGCCGCTTTGGAGGAGTGAAATAATATGCTGACCCGCATTCTTGCCGCCTGCGTCGGACTTCCGCTGCTGTTGGCCGTCGTTCTGTTTCTGCCGCCTGTGGCAACGGCGATTCTGTTTGCACTGGCCTGCGGCGTGGCGGCCTATGAGATGCTTTGGCGTACCGGCATCCTGAAGCATCGCCGCATTCTGGTCTATACGGTTGTCGCCGCCATGGCGAACGTCATGTGGTCGTGGCTGCGTGCGTGCAGCATCGTCTCGGAGCAGACGCTGTGGCTGTGCGCGCTGCTGGGCCTGTTCGTCTATTTCTGCGCCCTGTTCTGCGAGCTGCTCGCGGCTCATACGGAGCTGCGCTTCACGGCCGTGTGCGTGGCGCTGTTCAGCGGCTTCGTCTATCCGTTCCTCATCGGCGCGCTCGTGCGCCTGCGCGGCATGGACGGCGGCAAATTCTATATTCTGGTGGCCTTCCTGCTGTCCATGGTCGCAGACAGCGGCGCTTATTTTGTCGGCCGCGCCTGCGGCAAACATAAGCTGGCACCCATCGTCAGCCCGAAGAAGACCGTGGAGGGTGCAGTCGGCGGCGTCGTTTGCAACATCGTGTTCCTGTGCCTGTATACGCTGCTCCTGAACAAGTGCTTCGGCTTTACGCAGGTGAATTATTTCTATGCCGCGATCTACGGCGTGCTTGGCGCAGTGGCGTCCATCGTGGGCGATCTGACGCTGTCCGTCGTGAAGCGGCAGGTCGGCATCAAGGACTACGGCAATCTGATCCCCGGCCACGGCGGCATCCTCGACCGCTTTGACAGCACGATGCTCGTCGCGCCGCTGACCGAGCTCCTGATCCTGCTCATCCCGTTTGCGGTGAAGTGATATGATGACAAAAAATCTGACGATCCTCGGTTCGACCGGCTCCATCGGGCGGCAGACGCTCGAGGTCGTTGAGCAGCTGCCCGTGCGCGTCGCTGCGCTGACTGCCGGGCAGAATGTGGAGCGCATGGCCGAGCAGTGCCGCCGCTTCCGGCCGCAGCTTGCCGTGATGGGCACGGAGGAGGCTGCGCAGCGCCTGCGTGAGGCGCTGGCAGGGGAGAAAATTGAAATTCGCTCCGGCATGGACGGCCTCATCGCCGCGGCAGAGCACCCGCTGGCGGACACCGTTGTGACGGCTGTTGTCGGAATGCTCGGCCTGCGGCCGACGCTCGCGGCCATCCGGGCGAAAAAGCGCATTGCCCTTGCCAATAAGGAGACGCTCGTCTGCGCGGGCGAGCTCGTTATGCGCGAGGCTGCGGCGGCCGGGGCGGAGATCGTACCGGTCGACTCAGAGCACTCCGCCATCTTTCAGTGTCTTATGGGCTGCCGGGACCGCAGCGAGATCCGCCGCCTGATCCTGACATGCTCCGGCGGGCCGTTCTTCGGCAAGACGCCGGACGAGCTGCGGCAGGTAACGAAGGCCGACGCCCTGCGCCACCCGAATTGGAAAATGGGCGAGAAGATCACCATTGACTGCGCGACGCTTATGAACAAGGGCCTTGAGGTCATCGAGGCCATGCGGCTGTACGGCCTGCCGCTTTCGCAGGTCGACGTCGTCATCCACCGGCAGAGCATCGTGCATTCGCTTGTGGAGTTCCGCGACGGGGCCGTGCTGGCCCAGCTCGGCGTGCCGGATATGCGCGTGCCCATCCGGCTGGCGCTGACCTACCCGAACCGCGCGGAGAATCCGGCTGAGCCGCTCGACCTGCTGCGCTGCGGCCCCCTGACGTTCGATGCGCCGGATGAGGAAGCCTTCCCGTGCTTCCGCCTTGCAAAGCAGGCGGCGCAGACCGGCGGAACGGCCTGCGCGGTGCTCAACGGTGCGAATGAGACCGCCGTGGCGCATTACCTGCGCGGCGAGTGCGGCTTTTATGACATTCCGCGCATGGTCGACCACGCGCTGCAGACCGTCCCGTTTGCGGTAGCAGACACGCTCGAGACCGTGCTGCAGGCCGACCGCGCCGCACGCGCGGCGGCAGATTCCTGGATGAGGTGATGAGCTTGACCGTTGTTTATATTCTGGTAGCGATCCTCCTGTTCGGCCTGCTCGTGCTCGTGCATGAGTTCGGCCATTTCCTGACGGCGAAGCTGTCCGGTGTGCAGGTCAATGAATTCTCCCTGTTTATGGGTCCGGCGATCTGGAAAAAGCAGAAGGGCGAGACACTGTATTCTCTGCGCTGCATCCCCATCGGCGGCTATTGCGCCATGGAGGGTGAGGACGGCGACAGCGACAATCCGCGCGCCTTCGGCCGCGCGAAGGTCTGGAAGCGCCTCCTCATTCTGGTGGCCGGTTCGTTTATGAATCTCGTGGCGGGCCTGCTTATCATGACGATCTATGTGGCGTCCGTCTATCAGGCCATCCCCACGCGCGCCGTCGCGTCCGTCGACTCTGCCAGCGTGTTTGCCGGGCAGCTGCAGGCGGGCGACAGCTTCTATTCCATCGGCGGCGAGCGCGTCTACACGTCGGGCGACGTCACGATGCTGCTCGACCGCTGCGAGGGCGGCACGGCGGACATCGTGGTGCTGCGCGGCGGCGAAAAGGTGCGCCTGCCGAATGCACAGGTCGAGCGCCGCGACTTCGGCGGCGAGCAGCTCTACGGCTTCACGATCGACGTGCAGGAAAAAACGCTCGGCGGGACGCTCGGCTTCTCGTGGAACAGCTGCGTCGACTTTGTCCGCATCGTGCGACTCGGCCTCGGGGACCTGTTTACGGGCCGCGCGGGCCTGAAGGACATGAGCGGACCGGTCGGCATCGTCGAGCAGGTCACGGAGACGGCCAACCAGCAGGAGAGCGCCTGGGAGGGGCTGGCTGTCGTGCTGTATTACTTCTCCTTCATCGCCATCAACCTCGGTGTAATGAACCTGCTGCCCATCCCGGCGCTGGACGGCGGCCGCATCGTCGGCCTGCTGCTCACGACGCTCATCGAGCGCATCACGCGCAAAAAGCTCAACCCCAAATATGAGGCGTGGATCAACGGCGTCGGCATGGTGCTCCTGCTCCTGCTGATCGCGGTCATCACGTTCAAGGATATTTTCCATCTCTTTACCTGAGGAGGCCCGGAATGACCAGACAGATCAATGCGGGCGGCGTGCGCATCGGCGGCGGCGCGCCGGTCTCGATCCAGTCCATGCTGAACACCGCCACAACGGACGTGGAGGGCAGCCTTGCCCAGATCGCCGCGCTCAAGGCGGCCGGGTGTGAGCTGGCGCGCCTTGCCGTGCCGGATCAGGCTGCGGCAAAGGGCTTTGCCGCCATTGCGGCCCGGTCCCCGCTGCCGCTCGTGGCGGATATCCACTTTGACTATCGCCTTGCCATCGCTGCGGCGGAGGGCGGTGCGGCCAAGATCCGCATCAACCCCGGCAACATCGGCGGCGAGGCCCATGTGCGCGCCGTGGCAGACTGCTGCCGCGCCCACCATATCCCCATTCGCATCGGCGTGAACGGCGGCAGCCTCGAGAAGAGCCTGCTGGAAAAATACGGCCATCCCACGCCGGAGGCGCTGGTCGAAAGCGCGTTTTCCCACATCCGGATGCTCGAGGACGTCGGCTTCGGCGATATCTGCGTTTCCATGAAGTCCAGCAATGTGCCGCTCATGATGCAGGCATACCGCCTGATGCACGAGCGCAGCGACTATCCGCTGCATGTCGGCGTGACGGAGACCGGCACGGAATATATGGGCACCATCAAGTCCGCCATGGGCATCGGCGGTCTGCTGTGCCTCGGCATCGGCGATACGATCCGCGTCTCCCTGACGGCGGATCCCGTGCGCGAGGTCGTGGCGGCCAAGGCGATCCTCAAGGCGGCCGGCCTGCGGAAGCAGGGCGTGAACCTCATCTCCTGCCCGACGTGCGGCCGCACGAAGATCGATCTCATTGGACTTGCCAACCGCGTGCAGGAGGCCCTGCAGGACTGCGACAAGGAGCTGACGGTCGCCGTCATGGGCTGTGTTGTCAACGGGCCGGGCGAGGCGCGCGAGGCGGACATCGGCATCGCGGGCGGCGACGGCTGCGGCGTGCTGTTCGTGCACGGTGAGCTGAAGGAAAAGCTGCCCTATGACGAGCTGCTTCCTGCCCTGCTGCGATACATTGACGCAATGTAATATCTGCAAAATCCATGGCCCCCGCCCGGCATCACCGGATGGGGGCCTTTTTTCCCCATCACGAAGGCTTGCGCATTGCGCCGAAAACAGGTATAATTGGAGAAAAAGACAAGAGAACAGACTGTCAAAAAACTGCCAAGCCAAAAGTATCGGAGGGAAGAAAAGAGTGAAAGGAAACCGTCAGGGTTTCCTTTCGCGTCCAATAACCCGCCGCAGCGGCAGAATTGCAAAATAGGATATATACAAAAATTTATTTTGCAATTCTGAAAGCAGCTTGGCGAAAAAGCCCGATGGGACTTTTTTGACAAGCTGAGAGAGGAAGAGCATCACATCATGGCAGTTCCGTTTTTGAAGATGTTTTTGGAATATGAACCGGATGAGCCGCAGCGCGCCGCACTGGAGCAGGCGAGCATCGTCCATGCCGAGATCGACCGCGAGGCGCGGTCCGTCCTGCTCCGTCTGGAGCTGCCGCGCTATGTCCCGGAGGCTGTGCTGAACACGGCGGCTTCGGAGCTGAGTAAGCTCTACGGCATGCGCCGCGTTCGCTTTGAGCCGCATTACCCGCCGGAGGCATTGGCCGAGTTCGACGGGCAGGAGCTGACGCGCGCGCTCATCGACGCCTATTCTCCCGCGGCGGCCATTCTGGCCGGTTGCAAATGGTCGTTTGCGGGGGAGCGGGCCGAGCTTTACCTGCGCGCCAACGGCCGCGACCAGCTCACACCGCATCTTCCGGCTGCAGAGCGGCTCCTGACTGAGCGCTTCGGCGTCCGCATGGGCATCGACGTAATTTCAAATCACGAGCCGGTGGGTGAGGAGCTGTTTGCCGAGACAGAGAAAATGCGACTTGCCGCGCTGCGCGATATGCCGGCCTCGTCCGCTCCGGCGGGAAAGCCGCAGGCCGGGAAGGACGCAAAGCCCGCTGCACCGTCGCAGATGATCTTCGGCAAGCCGTTCCACGGGAACGTCACGCCCATGCGCGAGCTGTCGCAGGACAGCGACGTCGGCCGCGTCATCGTCGAGGGCCGCGTGTTCGCCGTGAACCACAAGGAGCTCAAGAAGCGCAATGCGTGGGTCGTGAATTTCGACATGACGGACTACACCGGCTCCATCCGCGTGAACCGCTTTATGGAGGCCGATCAGGCAAAGCCACTCATCGACGCCATCCAGAAGCCCGGCAAGTGGCTGCGCGTGCAGGGCTTCATCAGCTTCAGCCGGTTTGAAAACGACATCGTGCTCGAGCCGCTGGCCGTGCAGGCCGCGGAGGCGCCCGTCCGTGTGGATACCGCGCCGGAGAAGCGCGTGGAGCTGCATCTTCACACGACAATGTCCATGATGGACGCCCTGACAAAGACGGGCGAGGCCGTCGCCACGGCTGCCCGCTGGGGCCACCGCGCCATTGCCATCACGGACCACGGCGTTGCCTCGTCGTTCCCGGCTGCCCTGAATGCCTCGAAGAACAAGGTGGCGGGGACGGATCAGAACATCAAGATCCTCTATGGCTGCGAGGGCTATTATGTCAATGACGTGGACGACCGCATCGCCGTCCACGGGACGGCAAGCCTGCCGCTGGACGGCGAGTTCGTCGCCTTCGACCTTGAGACCACGGGCCTTTCGGCTCAGCACGACGAGATCACGGAGATCGGCGCCGTTATCCTGCGCGACGGGCAGGTCGTCGATACGTTCCAGGCCTTCGTGAACCCCGGCCGCTCCATCCCGCAGAAGATCGTCGACCTTACCGGCATCACGGACGCCATGGTGGCGGATGCACCGCCCATTTCTCAGGTGCTGCCGGAATTTCTGGCCTTCTGCGGCGGGCGCGTGCTGTGTGCGCATAATGCCGATTTCGATGTCGGCTTCCTGACGGCGGCGGCCGAGCGGCTCGGTCTGCCGTTCGATCCGACGTATCTCGATACGCTCATCTTTGCACAGAATCTGATGCCGCAGCTGACGAATCACAAGCTCGATACCGTGGCCAATGCGCTCAGCCTGCCGGATTTCAACCATCACCGTGCCTCGGACGATGCGCTGACGTGCGGCTACCTCTACCTGCGCTTTGCCAAAATGCTGCAGGAGCGCGGCCTGCACGACATTCAGGATATCAATGCGGACATGCTCTCCCTGCGTGCCGGAAGCCGCATCACGAACCGCCACGCCCGCCACATCCTGCTGTTTGCCAAGAATCAGATGGGCCTGCGTAATCTGTATCGCCTGATCTCGGATTCCAATCTGAAATATTTCAAGCGCACGCCGCGCATCCCAAAGTCAGAGCTTATCCGATTCCGTGAGGGTCTCATTATCGGCTCGGCCTGCGAGGCAGGCGAGCTGTTCCAGGCCATTGTGGCCCACAAGAGCCACGCGGAGCTCAAACGCATCGCTTCGTTCTACGATTTCCTTGAGATCCAGCCCCTGAGCAACAACCGCTTCATGCTGGCCAAGGGCATCGCGGAGAGCGACGAGGAGCTGCGCGAGTTCAACCGCACCGTCGTCCGGCTGGGCGAGGAGCTGGGAAAGCCCGTCTGCGCGACGGGAGACGTCCACTTCCTGAACCCGGAGGATGAGATCTATCGCCGGATCCTGCTGGCCACGAAGGGCTTTGAGGATTGCGACCGCGAAAATCCGCTCTATTTCCGCACGACGGACGAGATGCTCGAGGAATTCTCCTACCTGGGCCCGGAAAAGGCCTATGAGGTCGTTGTGAAGAACCCGAACCACATCGCCGACATGTGCGAAACCGTCCGCCCCGTACCGCATAACCTGTTTGCGCCGAAGATCAAGAACTCCGTCGAGGACCTGAAATCGCTGGTCTACGGCAAGCTGCACCGCCTGTACGGCGATAATCCGCCCGAGATCGTTACGAAACGTGTTGAGACCGAGCTGGGAGACATTATCAACTGCCATTACGACGTCATTTACATGTCTGCGCAGAAGCTCGTACAGAATTCCCTGGAGCACGGCTACCTCGTCGGATCCCGCGGCTCCGTCGGCTCGTCGCTCGTGGCCTTCATGTCCGGCATCACCGAGGTCAACTCGCTGCCGCCGCATTATCGCTGCCCGGAATGCAAATACTGCACCTTCGATGTTCCGGATGGCATCAACTGCGGGGCCGACTTGCCGGATGCCGTCTGCCCGCAGTGCGGCGCGAAGCTCGATAAGGACGGCTTCAACATCCCGTTTGAGACGTTCCTCGGCTTCGGCGGTGACAAGGTCCCGGATATCGACCTGAACTTTTCAGGCGAATACCAGTCGCGCGCCCATCAGTACTGTATCGAAATGTTCGGCGCGAGCCATGTGTTCCGTGCGGGCACGATCGGTGCGGTCGCAGAGAAAACGGCCTACGGTTATGTGAAAAAATATCTGGCTGAGCGAAACCTGACCGTCAGCCGCGCGGAGGAGAACCGCCTTGCAGCGGGCTGCGTCGATGTGCGCCGCACGACGGGCCAGCATCCAGGCGGCCTTGTCGTCATCCCGCAGGAGAATGAGATCTGGGATTTCTGCCCGGTGCAGCACCCGGCGGACGACATCCATACCGATATCATCACGACGCATTTTGAATATCACTCCATGGAGGAAAACCTTCTGAAGCTCGATATGCTCGGCCACGATGACCCGACGATGATCCGCATGATGGAGGATATGACGGGAGTCGACGCCCAGAAGATCCCGCTCGACGACAAGGACACGATGTCCATCTTCGTTTCAAGCAAGGTGCTCGGCTATGAGCATGACAAGATCCTGACGGAGGTCGGCACAGTCGGCATTCCGGAATTCGGCACGAGCTTCACCCGCGGGATGCTCATGGACACCAAGCCGACGCAGTTCGACACGCTCATTCGCCTTTCCGGCTTCTCCCACGGCACGGACGTCTGGCTCGGCAACGCGAAGGACCTGATCCTGAGCGGCACGGCCTCCGTCAATCAGGCCATCGGCTGCCGCGACGATATCATGCTCTATCTCATCAAGTGCGGTCTGCCGGAGAAGCGCGCCTTCAAATTCATGGAGTCCGTCCGAAAGGGCGCGATCCACAAGGGCAAGGCGTGGCCGGAGGGCATTGTGGAGGAGATGCGCGAGCATCAGGTGCCGGAATGGTACATCGAATCCTGCAAAAAGATCAAATACCTCTTTCCGAAGGCACACGCAGCGGCCTACGTCATGATGGCCTTCCGCATCGCGTGGTTCAAGGTACATCACCCGCTGGCGTTTTATGCGGCCTATTTCTACCGCCGCAGTCAGAAGGACGGCTTCGACGCCGTGATGATGACACATGGCATCGAGACTGTGAAGGAGCACATCAAGCGTATCAACGCTGATCCGGACCATTCTGACAAGGAAGAAGATTTGCTGACGACGCTCGAAGTCTGCTATGAATTCTATCTGCGCGGCTTCACGTTCGACAATATTGACCTTTACGCCTCGCATGCCACAAAATTCCTCATCCGGGACGGCAGGCTCCTCCCGCCGTTCGTCTCTGTTTCCGGCCTCGGCGAGTCCGCCGCCTGGGATATTATGGAGGGCCGCGAGGGCAAGCACTTTGTCTCCATTGAGGAATTCTCTGCAGCCTGTCCAAAGGTGTCCAAGACTCATATCGAGAACCTGAAGCAGGCGGGCGCGTTCGGTGACCTGCCGGATACGAGCCAGATCACCCTTTTTTAAGGAAACTCTGAATCAATCATCTGCGGCGGATGCCAGATCTTTTTCGTCAATCCATCGGTATGAAAAACTTGAAATATTGCGCAGCCGTTGGCGGCTTTGCCGCCTTACGGAT
>NZ_JBBMFF010000147.1:0-5814 GCF_040096185.1 Faecousia intestinalis
ATCTTATCATTCGAAAAAGGCTGCAGGGCCCTCTCAGTCACCTGCGGTGACAGCTCTCCCAAAGGGAGAGCCAAGGGGCTGCACCCCATTACATAGTATGTTGACGTGAAAAATGGAGCGTATCTGTATCGATACGCTCCATTGACTGTTTTATGAACACCCATCTAAATGGGCGGCCGCGTCGCTTTCAATCGGCGCTTGGGAGCCGCGTTCTGCAGGCTGGGCAGTGAGGACGGAGGCAGGGGTTCTCTCGGGAACAGCGGCGTGCTGTACACAGGCATAAAAAGAGCCGCCCAGGTGCTTCGGTCGCTGGGCTACCGAAGCGGTAGCCCAGACGGTTCGCACAAGAGCGGCTATATTGGAAGTATAGCATACGTCGCCGACGGTGTCAAGATATCCGGAGGAAAATTACAAGTGTGATCGGCCGCTGCAGAAAAAAGACAGAGCAACCGGAAAATCAAGACTAGTTCCGCCGTTTCCGACGGGTGGGCTAGTACTCCGGATGCTCTGTCAGAGAAAAAATAGCACGAATAGAGGGGAATGTCAAGCAGAAATCGTCAAGCAGATCGCAAAGTAGCCGGAGGCCAAGGCGGCGAGCCTTGTGGACAAACGGGAGAATAAAACTTCAATATACAAGAGCAGAGAGTATAACACCCTTGCGAATGCGGTCAACATTGGACTGCAGGATTCTGCACGGGCTACGGCAGCTTCTCGAGCAGCTCCGGCAGGCTCAGGCCCGTCTCACGGGCGATGCGTGCCAGATCGTCGAATTCATATTTTTTGCGGGAAACGCCATAGCCGCCCGCCTGCTTGCAGCGCACCGGTCCCCACGGACTGTCGGTCTCGCTGACGCTGCGCTGCAGCGCCGTCCGGCTGCAGCGGTGCTCCCGCACGCCGAGCGTCGTTGTATCGTGCAGAAATACTTCCAGTACAGCCTGCCGCTTTTCCGGGCGGCACAGCGCGCTCAGCAGTACGCCGGGGCGCGATTTTTTCATGCCGATGGGCGTCGTCCATGCGTCGAGTGCCCCTGCCTCCAGCAGACGCTCCAGCGCAAAGCCGATGGCCTCCGGCGTCATGTCATCCAGATTGCAGGCAAGCTCCAGCACGTCCTCCGCGCTGTCCTCCGTCTCGCCCAGCAGGGCGCGGACGCAGTTGGCGGCGGAGAAGTCCTTGCGGCCCATGCCATAGCCGATGTGCTCTACGCGCATGGGCGGCATATCGCCGAAGCGCGCGGCAAACTGCGTCAGCAGGGCAGCGCCGGTCGGCGTGCACAGCTCGCCTGCGATGTGCCCGCCGTAAATGGGAACGCCGCGCAGCAGAATGGCCGTCGCCGGGGCGGGAACGGGGAGAATGCCGTGGGCGCAGCGGACGTGGCCGCTGCCGACGTGCACGGGCGAGACGATGATCTGCTCCGGCGCGAGCCGCTCAAGCAGCAGGCACACGGCTGTGATGTCCGCAAGCGCGTCCATCGTGCCGACCTCATGAAAGTGGATCTGGTCGACCGGCCTGCCGTGGGCCTCGCTCTCTGCTGCGGCCAGACGGCCATAGACGGCGAGGATATTGTCCCGCACACGCTGCGGGACCGGCAGGGCCGCAATGCGCGCGCGGATGTCCGCCATGCCGGTGTGGGAATGAGAGTGTTCATGGGCATGCTCATGGTCATGCTCGTGAACATGACTGCAAGCATGTGTGTGCGCCAGCGGGACGTCCTCACTCTCCTCCTCTGCGCCGTTCACGGTCACGGAGAGCTGCGTGCCGCAGACGCCGCACTTTTCGGTGCGCACGGCCGTGGTGACAACGCCGGGGATGCCCAGCGCATTGAGCTCCTGCAGAAATGCCTTCGGCTCCGGCAGCAGCTCGAGCAGCGCCGCCGTGAGCATATCGCCCGCAGCGCCCATGCCGCAGTCAAGATACAGTGTTTTCATGGCTTGGCCCCCATATGATTGATCATGCTGGCAAGATAGCCCGCGCCGAAGCCGTTGTCGATGTTCACGACGGAAACGCCGCTGGCGCAGGAATTCAGCATGGAAAGCAGCGCGGCAACACCGCCGAACGACGCACCATAGCCAACGCTCGTCGGCACGGCAATGACGGGGCAGTCGACCAGTCCGCCGATGACGCTGGCAAGCGCGCCCTCCATCCCGGCGATGGCGATGATGGCGCGCGCACCCATCAGCTCGTCCAGACTGGCGAGCAGACGGTGCAGCCCGGCCACGCCGACGTCATACAGCCGCACGACGCGGTTTCCGAGCACCTCGGCTGTGAGCGCTGCCTCCTCGGCGACGGGAATGTCGCTCGTACCGCCGGTCGCGACGACGATCTTCCCGTCGCCGTCCGGCTCCGGCAGCGGCCCGACGATGCCGATACGGGAGGCTGCGTCATAGGTGAGCGCTGCGCGCTCCTGCAGATAGGCTGCGGCCTCCGGCTTCATGCGCGTGATGAGCACGGTCTTCTGCCCGCTGCGCTGCAGGGAATCGACGATGCCAGCGATCTGCTCCGGCGTTTTGCCCGCGCCGTAGATGACCTCGGCCGCGCCCTGCCGCAGACGGCGGTGATGGTCGACGCGCGCATAGCCGAGGTCCTCAAACGGAGCCTCGCGCAGCTGCAGGGCCGCGTCCGCGACGGAAATGCTTCCGTCGCGCACCTGCGTGAGCAGGGCGGTGAGAGAATTATGCATGGCGCGCCTCCAAATCGAGCAGAACTGCCCGGTAATCGGGCTTCAGGGCCGCGACGATCTCGTCGTGCTGGGCCAGCGCCCGGGAAAGCTGATCTGCCGGGAACTGCAGGCGGGCGCAGCCGTCCAGCAGGCGGACGCGGAAGTCCGTGTAGCCCTGCGAGAACAGCCAGCCCTCGGCGCGCTCCGTGGCGGCCAGCAGCTCCGGCGTGATGCGCGTGCCGGTGGGGACGCGCGTGGCAAGGCAGGCATAGGCGGGCTTGTCCCAGGTGAACAGCCCGGCCTCGTGCGACAGACGGCGAATTTCCGCCTTCGTCAGGCCGCATTCGCGCAGAGGCGAGCGGACGTCCATCTCGCGCAGGGCTCGCATACCGGGGCGGTCCCCGGCGTCGTCCGAGGCATTCGTGCCGTCGAGGATGAGCGTGAACCCGTCCCCGGCTGCCGCGCGCTTCAGATTTCCGAAAATATTTTGCTTGCAGTAGTAGCAGCGGTTTGCAGGATTGCGCGCCACATCCTCGGAGGACAGGGCATCCAGCTCCAGCACGGTCAGCTTCGCACCGACGCTCTCGGCCAACCGCCGCGCGTCGTCCAGCTCAAACTGCGGCTGGAACGCCGTCTTGGCAAAGTAAGCGTGCACGTCTGCACCGCACTGCACCGCAGCATACAGCAGATACGACGAATCCACGCCGCCCGAAAACGCGATGGCAGCGCGCGCGTTTTCCGCGAAAAATTCCTGTAGGGTCATGATGGGGTGTCTCCTTCCTGCTCCGGACACGGCGTGAGCCGCGCGCGGAAAGAAATGCGCCGCGGGGTCGGCAGTCCGTCAAAGCGGATGAGCCAGGCCTGCTTTGCCTCGTCGAGCTCCAGCATGGTGCCCGTGCCGAGAATGCTGTGCCGCACGCGCTGGCCGGGCCGGAAGGCGGCGGTGTCCGCGCTGCCGCGCAGCGTGCGTTCGCTTATGGCAATGTAGCCGCGGGCGTTATCCAGCAGCATATCGTCGCGCTCACCGCTCTGCTCCAGAAGGCCGGGGTCGATGTCGAGCAGGAAGCGCGAGGGATAGCGGTCGGTTCCGTCAAAATTGCGTCCGGCGGCCTCGGAGAGGTACAGCCCCTGCTCCGCGCGTGTCATTGCGACGAAGGCCAGCCGTCGCTCCTCCTCCATGGCGGGGAGGGTCCGGATCTTTTTCGAGGGGAACAGTCCCTCGTTCATCGCGCACAGGAATACATGGGGGAATTCCAGCCCCTTGGCCGTGTGCACGGTCATCAGCTTCACGCGGTCGCTGCTGTCGCCCGCGTCGGCGTTTGTAAACAGGGCCACATGGGCCAGATAGTGCTCGAGCGTGCATTCCTCACCGCATGTCGTTTCATATTCATAGACAGACTGCTTCAGCTCTGCCAGATTGTCCAGCCGCTCTTGACTGCCCTCCGTGCGGAGCATGGCCTCATAGCCGCTTTCGTGCAGGATGGCGGACAGGACCTCCGAGACGGACCGGCCGGAGCAGTCGGACGAAAAGGCATCGATGAGCGAGACGAAGCGTGCCGCACCCGTGCCGCGGAAGGCCTCCGTGCCGACGCTGCGGCGCAGGGCCGTGAACAGCGAACAGCCCTCCTGTGCGGCCTGCTCCTGCAGCAGCCTGCGGCGGCGCTCGCCGATGTTGCGCTTCGGCTGGTTGACGATGCGCAGGAACGACAGGTCGTCCTGACAGGCAATCATGCGCAGGTAGGACAAGGCGTCCTTGATCTCGGCGCGGCCGAAAAACTGCACGCCGCTGTAGATGGTATAGGGGATCTTCTCCCGCTGGAGCACCTCCTCGACCGTCCGCGTGAGATAATGCGCGCGGTAGAGCACGGTCATGTCGCGGTAGGGCGTCCCGCCGTCGTGCAGGGCCTGCATCTGCGCCGCCATCCACGCGGCCTCGTCCGCCGCGCTGCGCGCGTGGTGCAGACGGACCGGTGCGCCGTCCGGCAGGGTGGGGAGCAGGGATTTTTCCATGCGGTCCGTGTTTCTGGCGATGAGCGAATTTGCCACGGACAGGATCTGCGGTGTGGAGCGGTAATTTTCCATCATCAGGATCGTCCGCGTACCGGGAAAGACCTGATCGAAGTCCAGCAGATACCGGATGTTTGCTCCGCGCCAGGTATAGATCGTCTGGTCGGGATCACCCACGACGAAGAGATTGTGGTGATAGCCGCACAGCACCTGCATCAGCGTGTATTGCGGCTCGTCGATGTCCTGAAATTCGTCGACCATGATGTATTCCAGCCGCTGCTGCCACTTGAGCCGGATGTCCGCATCCTGCTCGAAGATATAGAGCGTGAATTTCAGCAGATCGTTGTAGTCCAGCCCGAAGCATTTCTTCTGCTGGTAGAGATAGCCATAGAAAATGATGTCGTCCGGGGCTTCGGCCTGCAGATATTTCTGCTGCAGCGTCTCGAGCGACAGCGTGATGAGATCGAGATAATACTGCGGCTCCTTCTTGAGCTTGCGGAGCTCGATCATGTCCCGCGCCGCGCTGAAGGTCATGGCGCGCAGCGTCAGCCCGCGCTCCTCATAGATGATGCGGAGCATGGCGTCGATGTCGCTGTTGTCAAGCACGAGAAAGCGCCGCGGATACTGCACGGCGTGGCTGTCCTCCTGCAGGACGGTCACGCAGAAGCTGTGGAACGTGCAGATATAGCCCGTGTCCTCGTCGCCCGTCAGAGCGTGGATGCGCTGGCGCATCTCGGCGGCAGACTTGTTCGTGAACGTCACGCACAGGATGTTGCCGGGCAGCGTGCCGACCTCGTTCACAAGGTAGGCGAAGCGCCGCGCCAGTGCGCGCGTCTTGCCGGAGCCTGCGCCCGCGATGACACGGACATAGCCCTCTGTGGCCGTGACGGCCTCCCGCTGGGCCGCGTTCAGCCCGCTCAGCAGATCGTCCATGCGTGTTCGCCCCCTTTCCCGAAAAATAATAGCACAAAATCGGACGAAATACAAGCGCGAGCCGGGCGGGCTTGCGCACTGCCTGCCAATATGCTACAATATTACTTGGGAAACTCTGAATAAATCATCTGCGGCGGATGGCGGATCTTTTTCGTCAATCCATCGGTATGAAAAACTTGAAATACACAAAGTATTCCTGCGTTTTCCATACCTCGACT
>NZ_JBBMFF010000148.1:0-4929 GCF_040096185.1 Faecousia intestinalis
GCCGTCTCATGCAGAATCTGACGCGCCCTCGGCGCTATAAAAAGCTTTTAAAGCTTTTTATCAGATTCTAGTATAAGATCGTCAAAACAGCATTTATCGTCGCTCCTGATCCGTGCGGTCAGGAGCGATTTTTTTCGCAAAGCGCAAAATTCGGCGCAGGTCCGCAGCGTCTCTTCCGCCATAACGTATGACAATGATACGGTTTTTCTGAATTTCTGCATAACGCTTGATTTCCGTTCTTTTCACTGATATACTGGGAGCAGAGATATCCCCCAGAAAACGACAACGGAGCCGCGGCTCCCACACCACGACACAAGGAGGTCCCGACATGAAACGCACGTTCCGCATTTTTCTGTTTGCCGCCATCCTTGCGGCATTTCTGATGGGCTGTTCGCCCCTACTGCCGGTCTCCCCGAGCGGTGAGACGGCCGTTCCCTCCGAGCCGTCCGCCCCGCCTGCAACGACCGCGCCGACGGAGGAGCCCGCGCCGACGTTCGACGACAGCGTGCTCGGCGAGGCTTACACGAACGAAGGCACGTTCACCGACGCCTGGGGCTCCGACTGGAGCTATTCTCTGCATGTGCCCCGCCTGCTGCTGGACTCGCCCGCGGCAGAGGAGCTGAATTCGAAGATCCATCGGGACCTGTCCGGCATCATCAGCAGCATGGAGACGGCTATCGAGCAGAGCACACCCGCCGAGCTGTGCAGCGTTCGCTGGGAGCGGGTCTGGACGGACAGCATCGTTTCGCTGGCCGTCATCGTCGAATACGCCGAGGGGACCTCGCACTACTACATCTACCACTTCGACTGTGCCAACAGCATCGAGCTTGATTCCGCGCATATGCTGCGGCGCCTCGGCATCTCCATGGACGACTATACCGCAGCCGTCCGCCGCGCGGCCGCGCAGGCATTCGACCGCCAGTATGCCGGGTTCGATCCTGCGATCGGCGGCGGGGCAGCCTATCTGCTGCAGCTGCGCGCCATGACGGTCGCGGCCGCCGGGAACAGCGATCCCGTCCCCTTTCTGCCAAATGAGGACGGCTCGCTGCGCATCTTTCCTTCCATCGGCTCCATCGCCGGGGCAGGATGGTATATGACGCCCCTGACAGTCTCGTTCGGCTCCGCAGAGACCGGGACCGGAGCGCCCATCCAGTCCAATTCCAGTGATGTCTGGGCTGCCATTACGCTCGACGGGACCGGGCTGCAGGTCTCCTTCGAAAGCTCCGGGAAAAACTATCCTGTTTCCGGCTGCTATGCCGACTACACCGCCCTGCTGGCTGCCAACATCGGGCCGGACGCCTATGTGTTTGCCCTCACGGCAGGCGGCTTCGTCGAGGCTGTGAATATGACGGCCTGTTCCCGCTTTGAGACATTCTGCAGTATGGGTCCGCTCTACGGTCTTTCCGGCATCACATCGCTGGAGGCGGGAAACGGCACAGCCTATGCCGTGGACGCAGGCGGCGCAAAACATGACCTCCTGCCGCTGGTGCAGAGCGTGGAGAGCGGTTTTTCCGCCATCCTCTCCGGCGCTTGGGAGGCGAACCGGGAGGGTGATGCATTCCGCCTCCGCTTCGGCGAGGACGGGGCCTGCACGCTGGAGGAAGCGCGGCAGGGCAGCCGCGTTACCTCGACCGGCGCGCTTACCGTGCTCGGCATGGGAGACGGTGGCCTCCTCTGCGCCTGCTCTCTGACGCAGCCAGATGGCAATGAGCTCACGGCCATCTGGTCGATCGAGCCATCCTTCGGCTCTTTACAGCTCTGTGCCTTCTCCGGCGAGGATGTGCTGGACATCGGTGCGGATGTGCTCCGGTTTGAACCGGCGCAGGAATGAACCCAAAAATACGCGCCGCGGGGCTTTCGCTCCGCGGCGCTGCATTGGTTGCCCAAGTCAAAACCTCCGGCCAAGCCGGAGGTTTTGACTGTCTTATTCCTGCTTCATTGCCTCCCGCTCTGCACCGTAGCGGCACACGAGCGACAGCACGAGAAACATCACGCCCAACGCAAGCATGCCCCCGTCCGCTACGATCATCCCGGCCAGCCGCTCCGGCATAAACTCCGCGGAGAACGCCGCGGACAACGCGACCCGCAGCACCATCGTGGCAGGCGAAATGCACAGGATCAGGATGCCGAGCCGTTTCTGCTCCGCCGCCCCGCGCAGGGTAAACGGCGTCTGCGCCTCCAGCGCATGCGCAAAATGCTGCCGGGCGAAGTACGCCAGCACCGCAGAGCCAGCGCAGCCGATCAGATCACCGGCGCATATCAACAGCGCACCTGTCTGGCTGGCATACCCGGTAAACAGGTCCGGGCGGGTATTCCACCAGAGCAGCGCCGCCAGAATGAGGAAGGCACTGCATCCGCAGGCGATGAGGTCAAAAATCCATGCGATCCTGCTGAGAATTCGTCCGGCATTTGTCACTTTTGCGATCGTCCGTTCCGTCTTGTCCATGACACGCTCCCCAATCTTTATTATTTGTGGTTTACGCTTTGGATCTCCTGCAGCGCAAAGCGCTCATTCTGCTGCACGTCGGGGTACTTTTCCCGGTCTACCGGGCTGAGAAACATGGCAAGCGGCCGGATCCACAGGCTGCCGTCGCCGTAGAGCTTGCGATAGATGACATAGGGCTCGCCGGTCTCCGAATGCTGCGCGACGCCCTCCACAAGGTAGTAGTCTCCCTTAAAATGGCGGTATACCCGCCCGATTTGAATGTCCTGCATGGTCTTCCCTCCCGTTTTACAGTTCCACAAACAAAATGCCGCTCTCCCCTGCCGGGGCTTCGCAGACGATCCTGCCGCCTGAGAAACAGGCCGCGCCGCCCGTTGCCGCGTCCGGTGCAGCCGGATCGACGCAGAACGGATTCACATACAGCACCGGGCAGCCGCAGCGCGAGGCCTGCGCGGCATATTCGAGCTTGACCTGTTCGTTCCACTCCGCCGCCGGGTAATCGCACCAGACCGGCCAAAGCACAGCATCCGCGCCAAGCGCTGCCAACTCCTCCGGCCTGCCAGGCGTCCAGAGGTCGCCGCACAGCGCCGTGGCGAAGCGTATGCCGCCGTAGGAAAACAGGTGGAAGCCATCGCCCTCGCGGTAATGCCCGTCCGTACGGCGCACGTCCTTCCAGCCGACGCTCACGCGGCGGAACACGTCGATGAGCCGCCCGTCCGCGCCGAGGAAGACCTGACTGCTGTAAAGCCCATCTGCCGCGCGCTCGATCATGCCGAACGACACCGCCGCGCCGTTTTCCCGCGCCGCGGCCTGCAGATGCCGCACCGGCTCGTCCGTCCATGCGGCCGCCACGGTGCAGTCGCGCGCATAGTCCCAGCGCAGGCAGTCAAAGCCCTGCAGGACCGATTCGCCGAATACGACCGTATCTGCTCTCCCGCTGCAGGCGCGGAGTACATCCTCCATGCACCGCACGTTCCATGCCACATCGCCGTTTCTTACCGGCTGCGAGGCCAGCGCCAGTCTCATGCTCCCACCTCCTGCCTCCCAGCATACCAGAATTCAGGCGCTTGTGCAAGTCCCAAAAAACAAAAAGGAGCAAGCCGGCCGGCTTGCTCCGAACTGGAGCAGGGTACGGGAGTCGAACCCGCCTCAGCGGCTTGGGAAGCCGCTGTACTACCGATGTACGAACCCTGCATGGTAATAGATATTATAGCAGATGCAGCCCGGAATTGCAATCCTCATTTTGAAATGTTTTCCCGGGAAGATGAAAAAGGATTTGCAATACCGGGCAAAATCTGTTATAATATTCCGGTACATGAGAGAAACGAGGTTGAGAATGTGGCGCAGAAAATTTCCAATTCCGTGTTAAAACGTCTGCCGGTCTATCTGTCCTACCTGAAATCGCTGCCGGAAGACGCGCCGGAAAACATCTCCGCCACAACGCTGGCAGCCGCACTGAACATGGGCGAGGTGCAGGTCCGCAAGGACCTCGCGCTGGTCTCGGACGGCGGCCGCCCCAAGATCGGCTATCAGCGCCTTGGTCTGGTCGAGGATATCGAGCAGTTCCTCGGGTATGATAATACGAACGACGCCGTGCTCATTGGCGCGGGTAAGCTCGGCCGCGCGCTTCTGGGCTACAGCGGCTTTTCGGAATACGGCCTGAATATCGTCGCAGCCTTTGACTCCGACGCCTCCGTCGCCGGGACGGACGCCAGCGGCAAGCCCGTCCTCCCCCTCTCCGCGCTGGAGGATCTGTGCAGCCGCCGGAAGATCCTCATCGGCATCCTGACAGTCCCGGCCGCCGCCGCGCAGGGCGTGTGCGACCTGCTGATCCGCAACGGCATCAAGGCCATCTGGAACTTCGCGCCGACGCACCTCGATGTCCCGCCGCAGATCCTCGTCCAGAACGAAAACATGGCGACCTCGCTCGCCGTTCTCTCCAAGCATCTTTCCGCGCAGATGAAGGGATACTGATCCCTGCGCGGTCAGACTATATCGGCCGGTGTGTTGGAATTGGCAGACGAGGCGGACTCAAAATCCACAACGCCGTTTCATACCACCTTGGCGTAAACCCTTGATTTTACAAGGCTTTTTGAAAACTGAAAATGGTTCTTGTTTTTAATGTCCCTCCACGATGTCCCTCCGATTTCTCGGGCAGGGCATCGGGAGATGACTTAAAATATGAGATGCCGGTGTGTTGGAATTGGCAGACGAGGCGGACTCAAAATCCACTTCGCCGCTTCATACCACCTTGGCGGAAACCCTTGATTTTACAAGGCTTTTTGAAAACTGAATATGGTTCTTGTTTTTAATGTCCCTCCACGATGTCCCTCCGCTTTCTCGGGCAGGACATCGGGAGATGACTTAAAATATGAGATGCCGGTGTGTTGGAATTGGCAGACGAGGCGGACTCAAAATCCGTTGGGCTAATAACCCGTGCGGGTTCGACCCCCGCCACCGGCACCACACCGAATGGCTCGCAAACC
>NZ_JBBMFF010000149.1:0-5100 GCF_040096185.1 Faecousia intestinalis
GCCGTCTCATGCAGAATCTGACGCGCCCTCGGCGCTATAAAAAGCTTTTAAAGCTTTTTATCAGATTCTAGTATAAAACGTCCCGCCGGGGACGAAGAAAACCAAACAAGCCCCCTTTGCCAATGCGGCGAAGGGGGCTTGCTTTGTGCCATGGAGAGAATACAATGAACTTTGTGCCTGTACGCCGCTCCGGACAAAACACGTTGCAAAATCCACGCTTCTGTGGTACGATGAACGCAGAGATCAACAAACGGAGGGACCGATCATGGCAAAGGAGCAGCGCTTTGAGCGCGTTTACACACAGGGAGCATTGCAGATCACCGAGATCTGGGTCGACAAGGAGACAGGCGTGAACTATCTTTTCCACGCCAGCGGCAATGCGGGCGGCCTGACGCCGCTGCTCGACCGCGACGGAGAGCCGGTCGTTTCCCCGCTGCTGAACCGCTGATGCGCTATTTTATCCCGGTGTCGGAGCGGCAGGGGAGCTGCTATTTTGAGTTCCAGCCGGGGCGCTGGCGCGGGCGGTTCTGGCTGCCCGGCTCCATCCTGCTTGCAGACGAGCGGTGGGAGGCACTGCGCCTGACGGAACTGTTCGGCGGCGTCTTGCCGGAGTTTGACTATTTCGGCGTCACGCCCGTCTCCCGCGGGCAGTGGGAGCGCATCGCAGCGCGCAGCCGGGACGAGGCAGACTGGCGGGCCGTCATCGACGAGGCCGCGCCGTGGGCAGAGGCCAGCTTTGCGCGGCACGGCGTCATCAGCATTCTGGGCCTGTGAATGGGGGCGCGGCTGTGAAGTACATTGGCATCGCGCTGCTGATCGCAGCGGGCTTTGTGCTCCTGACGCTCGGGCTGGCGTTTTTGCTGTTCCGGCTGGCGTTCGGCGCGCGGAAAACGACCGAAAAGGAAATGTTCGTCCTGCCAGACACGGACCAGTACCGGCCTTATGCGGCGGAGGCGCGGCGCATGATCCGCGCGGCCCTCGCCCTTCCCTATGAGCCGGTAACGATCCGCTCGGACGACGGACTGACGCTGTTCGGCCGCTGCTATCCCACAGCCCCGGACGCGCCGTGGCTCCTGCTGTTTCACGGCTACCGCAGCGCGGCGGAGCGCGATTTCTGCGGCGGGCTGCCGTTTGGCATGGGGATGGGCTGCAATGTCCTGCTCGTCGACGAGCGCGCCCACGGGAAAAGCGGCGGGCGCTGCCTCACGCTCGGTATCCGCGAGCGGTATGACTGCCGCCGCTGGGTCGATTATGTGATCGGCCGCGCCGGGCCGGACGCGAAGATCGTGCTCTACGGCATGTCCATGGGCGCGGCGACCGTCCTCATGGCGGCGGGGCCGGAGCTGCCGAAAAACGTCGCCGGCATCGTGGCCGACTGCGGCTACAGCGCGCCGTCCGCCATTCTGAAGAGCGTCATCCGCTCCGCCCATCTGCCGATCTTCCCGGTCTATGCCCTGCTGCGCCTCGGCTGCCGCCTCTTCGGCGGCTTTGACCCGGAGGAGGCCTCCGCCGCCGGGGCCATGGCGCACTGCGACACGCCCGTCCTCTTCCTCCACGGCGAGGACGACCGCTTCGTCCCCTGCGCCATGGGGCGGGAGAACTACGCCTGCTGCCGCGCCGCAGATAAGACCCTGCTGACCTTTCCCGCCGCCGGGCACGGCATGAGCTATATGGCCGACCGGGAAAGATACCTCGCGGCCGTTACGGATTTCCTGGGAAGGGTGTTTGGAGAAGAATATGGAACAAAAACGACTCACACTTTCGGAATATGACGCCATCGTTGCCTTTGACCGGCTGTGCTTCCCGCAGGATCACTGGACGGAGGAGGACTGGCGGGAGCTGCTGGCGGACGAGCGGGCGGTCTATCTGGCCCTGCTGGACGATGGGCGCATCGTTGGCGACGTGTTCGTCTACAACTGGCAGGGCGAGCGGGACTACGGCAAGATCATGAACCTCGCGGTCCACCCGGCGTACCGCAGGCGCAGGCTGGCGGCGGGACTTCTGCGCGCGGCGACGGAGCTGCTGCAGGCGGCCGGGCTGCCGCGGATCTGCGGCGAGACGCGTCTCTCGAATGAGGCCATGCGCCGTACATTCGCCGCCTGCGGCTACCGGCTGACCCGCATCGAGGAGGCCTACTACGATCACCCGCCGGAAAGCGCCTGCAAGTATGAAAGACAATTTGAAAAGTAATTCAAAAGATACGCCGCCCCGAAAGATCGGGGCGGCGTTCAGACTGTCAAAAAACCTGCCCAGCCGAAAGTTTCGGAGGGAAGAAAAGTGTGAAAGGAAACCGTCAGGGTGTCCTTTCGCGTTCCATCTCCCGCCGCAGCGGCAGAATTGCAAAATCATGCTGCAAAATTTGGTTTTGCAATTCGGAAAGCAGCTTGACGAAAAAGCCCAAAGGGACTTTTTTGACAAGCTGCTATGCCTGTTTCATGCGGTGGACTCAGACGCGCTCTGCCCGCTCCGGAGCGTCGAGCAGGGAGAGGAGCGTCATGGCTTTGCTTCCTTCCCGGCCGGGCGGAGCCGGAGGGCAAGGCACAGCAGCGAGGCCATGAGCAGCAGTACGGACAGCTCCGGCAGGAAGAGGAAGAAGCCCTCATAGTCCGAAAGATCCATGATGATGTGCACGAGCAGCGGCAGCCCTGCCAGCAGTATGAGAAAGATGCGCGTGCGCAGCACGCCAAGCGCCGTCAGCAGGAAGAAAACGAGCACGGCAAGATAGAGGATGCTGCACAGCACCGTGTGCAGAACGCTGGAAAACGACAGCGCCTTATAGAGAAAGAACACGACGAATCCGGCCACGGGCGCAGTCAGCGGCACGATGGTCCTCCGGCCGAACAGGGCCAGCAGCACAGGATAGAGGGCCGCCGAGAAGACCGGCAGGCCGACGAGCAGGAAGATATCCGCCTGCGAGAGCGTCATGGCCGTCGCGACGGGGTCGGCGAGATAGTACCACAGGCGCGCCGCAGCCGAAAGCAGCATCAGCGCCATGGAGAGCAGGCACAGCGCGGAGCGCGGCTCTGCCGTAAAGCGAAACTTCTGATTCATAGATTTCTCCGATCAGTTAGGGAAGCTCTGATTCAGAGCTTCCCTAGAATAGGAGCGCGGCCCAGACGCCGCAGACCTCCCGCGCCAGCATGAGGCAGTAAAATGCGCGGTCGTGCGTGTACGACGGGACGCCCAGTGCTTCAGTCCCGGCCCTGCGGGCCAGAAGCTCGGCGCGCAGCAGGTGATATTCTCCTGAGATGACGGCGATCTGCGCGGGGCGCGTGCCGGTCTCGGCCTCGATGAGGTCGAGCGAGCAGCGGAGGTTCTCCTCCGTTGTCGTGGCCTTCGTCTCCAGCCGCAGGCGGGCGGGCTCGACACCGCGGGCCGTCAGCCAGTCATACATGCACTGTGCCTCCGTGATGGCTTCGCCGTCTCCCTGCGCGCCGGAAAGGACGGCAATGGCCTCGGGATAGCGCGCAAGATAGTCCTGCGCCGCCTCGAGCCGCTCGCGCAGGGCCTGACTCGGGACGGTTCCGTTTACGCCCGCGCCGAGCACCACGACCCACTGCGCCTCCGGGTCGGCCGCGCCGCGCCCGGCGGAGACGACCCATCCGGCCGTTCCGGCGGCCAGCAGGAGGCCGAGGCAGACGAGGATCAGACCGATGCGCGTCGCCCAGCGCGAAAAACGGGGAAATCGCCCGCGCAGTGCGTCCACGATGCCGAAGGCCAGCACGACCCCGGCCGCAAGGAACAGCAGTACGCCCGCGAAGCGGAAGCCGTAGACGGCGAAATAGAATACGAGCCCCAGCGCCAGCAGCGCCGCCGTTGGGATCCAGAAGCGCCTGCGCATCAGAACAGGTAGCCGCGCAGGACGCGCAGCGTGTTGAGCACGCCGTCGCGGTGGCTGCGCTCGTAGCCGTGCGAGGCATAGACGCCCGCGCCGATGAGGCCGTGGCGGATGTCATAGCCCGCGCGGAGCGTGGCCTCGACGTCGGAGCCGTAGTAGGGATAGATGTCCACGGCGTAGTCCGCGCCTTCCTTCTGCGCGGCGGCGATGAGCTTCTTCACAACGTCGTAGGAGTACGGGCCGCCGGAGTCCTTCGCGCAGATGGAGACCTGCCGCTCCGTGCACTGCAGGCCTGCGCCGACGCAGCCCATATCTACGGAGATGGCCTCCGTCACTCCCGCCGGGACCGAGGCGGAGCCGCCGTGACCGACCTCTTCATAGACCGTCACATGGGCATAGACGCGGCGGGCGGGTGTTTTGCCCTCGTCGTGCAGGTATTTTGCAAAGCCGAGCAGGATGCCGACGGACAGCTTGTCGTCAAGGAAGCGGCTCTTGATGTAGCCGCTCTTCGTCACGCGGGTGCGCGGCTCGAAGCAGACAAAGTCGCCGACGGAGATGCCGAGAGCCTTCACGTCGTCCGCAGACTCGACGGCCTCGTCCAGCACGACCTCCACGGTGTCCCAGCTGCGCTTTGTGGAGGCATAATCGCCGTTGACATGGACGGAGGCATTGATAAGCTGCAGCGTGCCCTCGTAGCTGCCGGAGAACTTCGTTACGACGCGGCAGTTCTCTGCCTCGGCGTTGTTGGCGTTCATGCCGCCGACGTTCACGATGCGCAGGCGGCCGTCGCCCTTGATCTCGGCGACCATGCCGCCGAGCGTGTCGGCGTGGGCCTCGAGCAGCAGGGCATCGTCGGCGTTTTCACCGCCGAGATCGATGAGAATGCCGCCCTTGGCCGTCCGCTCCGCCGCAAAGCCGAGCGCGCGGAACTCGCGCAGGACAAATTCCTCCGCCTCGGCAGTGTAGCCCGTTGGACTGTCGATGGCCAGCAGCTCCACCGCCTTCTGCACGGCAAAATCCACATAGTTTTCCATGAAAAGTACCTCCCACCGCCCGCGCCGCGGGCTTTTTTGCCATTATACCATAGAACGCGCCAAAGGGAAAGAGAAGAAATTGCGGCGGCTGCCGAGGGGGCCCTGCAGCGGACTTCCAAGCTTGTCACTGCGCCCCTCCGGATGAGAAAGGCCCCCAAGTTTGTCATTGCGAGGCTCCGCAGGAGCCGTGGCAATCTCGCAGGATGCAGCCGTAACATGGGAAGGCCT
>NZ_JBBMFF010000150.1:0-2075 GCF_040096185.1 Faecousia intestinalis
AGGAGGCCAACGGCCGACGTGGCAATCTCGCAGTACCATGTCGGATAACAAGTAGGCCTCGGCGAAAACGTGACCGGTTGCAGGAGATTCCCACGTCGCTTCGCTCCTCGGAATGACAAGTCGGGAGCGTTTGCTATTTTAACGGCGGCCTGCTAATTGCGCAAGCGCTGCGCCCCTACGATCCGTAACCGGTTCTGCGCCGGTCACTCCCGATTTCTCCCTGCATTATACCACATGGCATGAAAATCCTCAACCGGCCTTGTGCAAAAAAACCGCCCCGTCCGAAAAGGGACGGGGCGGCAGGAGGTTCTTACAGCTCCTCGCTGCGGTAGAGCACGGCGGAGGAGATCAGCCCAAGGAACAGCGGATGCGGGTGGTTCGGGCGGGAGTTGAACTCCGGATGGGCCTGCGTGGCGAGGAAATAGGGATGATCCGGCAGCTCGAGCATCTCGACGATGCGGCCGTCCGGCGACATGCCGCACAGGCGCATACCGGCGTCTGTCAGCGCGGTGCGGTAGTCGTTGTTGACCTCGTAGCGGTGGCGGTGGCGCTCGTGGATGAGCGGCTCGCCATAGAGCTCAAAGGCGCGGGAATCCGGGTCGAGGCGGCAGGGGTACGAGCCGAGGCGGAGCGTGCCGCCGATGTCCAGAACGCCCTTCTGGTCGGCCATCAGGTGGATGACGGGATCGGGCGTGTCGGGCATGAGCTCGATGCTGTGCGCCTCGGGCAGGCCGACGACGTGGCGTGCGAATTCGACAATGGCAAGCTGCATGCCGAGGCACAGGCCGAGGAAGGGGATGCGGTGCTCACGGGCATAGCGGATGGATTCGATCATGCCGTCGATGCCGCGGCTGCCGAAGCCGCCGGGGACGATGATGCCGGACATATCGCCCAGAATTTCGCCGACGTTCTCCGGCGTGATGGTCTCGGAGTCGATCCAGTGGATCTCCACATGGGCGTCGTTCGCGACGCCTGCATGGCGCAGCGCCTCCGCGACGCTGAGGTAGGCGTCATGCAGCTTCGTATACTTGCCGACGAGGGCGATGTCGACGCGGCGCTTCGGGTGCATCCAGCGGTCGCACATCTGCCGCCACTGCGCCAGATCCGGCTCGCGCTGCGGCAGGCCCAGATCGCTCAGCACGACCTCTGCCAGATGCTCGTCCTCCATCATCAGGGGGACCTGATAGAGAATGCTGGCGTCGAGGTTCTGCAGCACATGGTCCGGGCGGACATTGCAGAACAGGGCGAGCTTGTCGCGGATGTCCTGCGTCAGGGGGTAGTCGGAGCGGCACACGAGCACGTCCGGCCGCAGGCCGATGCTCTGCAGCTCGCGGACGCAGCCCTGCGTCGGCTTCGTCTTCATCTCGCCGGAGGCCTTGAGATACGGGATGAGGGTGACGAGCAGGATGATGGCATTCTCCTTGCCGACCTCATTCTGGAACTGGCGGATGGCCTCCAGGAAGGCTTGGCTCTCCATGTCGCCGACCGTGCCGCCGACCTCGATGATGGCAATCTTGTCCTCGCCGCGATAGAAGCGGCGCTTGATCTCGTTGGTGATGTGCGGGATGACCTGCACCGTGCCCCCGCCGAAGTCGCCGCGGCGCTCGCGCTCGAGCACCGTGCGGTACACGCGGCCGGACGTCACGTTCGAAACGCGCGTCAGGCGCTCGTCGATGAAGCGCTCATAGTGGCCGAGATCCAGGTCGGTCTCCGCGCCGTCGTCCGTGACGAACACCTCACCGTGCTGGATCGGGTTCATCGTGCCGGGGTCGACGTTGATATAGGGGTCGAACTTCTGCATCGTCACGGCATAGCCGCGCGCCTTGAGCAGCCTGCCGAGCGAAGCGGCCGTGATCCCCTTGCCGAGGCCGGAGACTACGCCGCCGAGAACAAATACATATTTTACCGCCATGCCAAATTTCCTCTCTGTTCCGGGGAGGGTCCTCCCCCTTGTCTGGTATTTCAATAGCTTAACCTGCAGATGCAGGATGTACACATGTTATTTCACAGGGCCGGGGCATCGATGACGCGTTGTAGGGGCGAGGCATGCCTCGCCCGGCGCAGCACCTGCGCGA
>NZ_JBBMFF010000151.1:0-2085 GCF_040096185.1 Faecousia intestinalis
GGTCACTACCCGCAAGGGGCACGCCGCATCCGTAAGGCGGCAAAGCCGCCAACGGCTGCGCAGTGACCGCCGCTACACCCCATACTTCGGCGTTTACCATTTTAACGGCAGCCGGAGGTATCGTGTAACTTTCCATTTCCCACTCGCACACGCTATGCCATGAAAATAAACAATCTATCAAATACGGAGGAAAAACTTATGTACTGTGTCCGCAAGGTTCTGGAGGATCTCTGGTGGGTCGGCGGGAATGACCGCAGACTCGCTATGTTCGAGGGTGTTTACGCCGTGCCGAACGGAGTTTCCTACAATTCCTATCTGCTGCTCGACGACAAGACCATCCTGTTCGACACGGTCGATCCGTCGGTCAGCAAGGTATTCTTCGAGAACGTCGACCACGTTCTGGCCGGGCGCAAGCTCGACTACCTCGTCATCCACCACATGGAGCCGGACCACTCCGGCACGGTCAGCGAGGTGCTGCTGCGCCATCCGGAGACCGTCATCGTCTGCAGCGACCGCATCCGCGCCATGCTGCAGCAGTTCCGCGGCGGCGTCGCCCCGCAGAACGCCTTCCACCTCGTCAAGGAGGGCGACACCTTCGAGACCGGCCACCACACGCTCACGTTCCTGAGCGCCCCGATGGTCCACTGGCCGGAGGTCATGGTCAGCTACGACCTGACGACGCGCACGCTCTTCTCGGCTGACGCCTTCGGCACGTTCGGCGCGATCAACGGCGCGCTGTTCGCCGATGAGGTCGACTTCTTCCGCGATTATGTGGACGAGGCCCGCCGTTATTACTGCAACATCGTCGGCAAATACGGCACGCAGGTGCAGGCCCTGCTCAAGAAGGCCTCCACGGTTCAGATCGACCGCATCTGCCCCCTGCACGGCTTCGTCTGGCGCAAGAACATCGGCGAATTCATCGACCGCTATGTCCACTGGAGCACCTATACGCCGGAGGAGCAGGGCGTCATGATCGCCTACGCCTCCGTCTACGGCGGCACGGAGAACGCGGCCGAGCTGCTGTCCGTCCGCCTGCGCGAGCGCGGCGTGAAGACCGTCATGTTCGATGTCTCCGTCACTCCGGCGTCCGATATCATCGCCGCGGCCTTCCGCTGGAGCCACCTCGTCTTTGCCGCGCCGACGTATAATGCGGGCATCTTCGTCACGATGGAGAACCTGCTGCACGACATCGTTGCGCACAACCTGCAGAACCGCACCGTCGCCCTCATCGAAAACGGCTCGTGGGCCCCGACGTCCGGCAAGCACATGCGCGACCTGCTCGGCAAGCTGAAGAACGTCACCATCCTCGACCAGCAGCTGACGCTCCGCTCCGCCATGGCCGAGAGCCAGAGCGCGCAGCTGGGCGCGCTGGCGGACGCCCTGTGCGCCACGCTGCCGCAGCCGCAGGTGCACGCCTCCGAACCCGGCACGGTGGACAATCAGGCGATGTTCGCCCTGTCCTACGGCCTGTTCGTCCTGAGCGCCCGCGAGGGGGAACGCGACAACGCCTGCATCATCAACACGGCCGCGCAGGTCACGGACACGCCGAAGCGCATCTCCATCACGGTCAACAAGCAGAACCTGACGCACGACATGATCCTGAAGACCGGCGTGTTCAATCTGTCCGTCCTCTCGCAGGATGCCTCGTTTGCGCAGTTCCAGCAGTACGGCTTCCGCAGCGGCCGCGATACGGCCGACAAGTTCGACGGCGCGGAGGCGGTCCGCACGGCCAACGGCCTGCGCTATGAGCCGGCCGGCACGAACGCCGTCCTGTCCGGCAAGGTCATCCAGACGCTCGACTGCGGCACGCACACGCTCTTCCTCGCCGAGGTCACGGAGGCCCGCGTGCTGTCGGACGTCCCGTCTGCGACGTATGCCTACTATTTTGAGCACATCAAGCCGAAGCCCCAGCCTGCCGCCGAGAAGAAGACCGGCTTCGTCTGCAAGATCTGCGGCTATGTCTACGAGGGCGAGACGCTCCCGGCGGACTATATCTGCCCGCTGTGCAAGCACGGCGCGGAGGATTTTGAGCCCCTGAAATAATACAGGAATATAGATCGCCCGTCCGCAGCCCAAAAGCTGCGG
>NZ_JBBMFF010000152.1:0-35838 GCF_040096185.1 Faecousia intestinalis
CCGCAGCCTTTTCAAACGAGAGCCCAGTGAAACGGGTCTCGTTTGAGAGCTTGTCAAAAACACTTTTTTGACAAGCTACGCTCCGGGGGCGCGACAGCGCTCCCGGTGCTTTGTATTCTGCGGCAAAATGCGGCAAAAATTCGTGCGGTTCTGCGCCGGATCGCCCGGACCGGCATATGCTGGGGCAGGGAGGGAAGCAGAATGAGCCAGATCTGTGTGACATTTCGTTCGATCACGGCGGCGCAGAATGCGGCGCGGGCGCTGGAGCAGGCGGGGCTCCCCGCGCAGGTGCTCCGCACGCCGCGGGCGCTGCAGGAGCAGGGCTGCGGCTACTGCGTGCGTGCGCCTGCCGAGCCGGAGACCATCCGGCAGCTGCTGACGGCCGAGCGCATCGCGTTCCGGCGGCTGTATCGCCGCGGCGCGGACGGGGCGTGGCAGGAGGCGGAGCCATGATCTATTTTGACAGTGCCGCGACGACCCTGCAGAAGCCGGAGTCCGTCTATGCGGCCGTGCAGCGCACGATGCGCGCCTGCGCCAGCGTCGGGCGCGGCGGCCATGCGGCGGCAGACGCGGCGGCGCGGGTCGTCTATGCCTGCCGCACCGAGGCAGCGGAGCTGTTCGACGCCGTGCCGGAGCAGATCGTTTTCACCATGAACGCGACGCACGGCCTGAATATTGCCCTGCGCAGCCTTGTCCGGCCAGGCGGGCGCGTCGTGCTGTCCGGCATGGAGCACAATGCCGTCACGCGGCCGCTTGCTGCGCTCGGTGCGCAGATTGAAACGGCCGACGCACCGCCGTTTGCGCCGGAGCGGCTGCTCGAGGGCTTTGCGCGCGCCCTGCAGCAGGGAGCGGATGCGGCGGTGTGCACGCATGTTTCAAATGTCTACGGCAATGTGCTGCCCGTGTCCGCCGTTGCCGCGCTGTGCCGGGAACGCGGCGTCCCGCTCGTCATCGATGCCTCGCAGTCCGCGGGAACGCTGCCGGTCAGCCTGCGCGGGACGGGTGCGGCCTTCATCGCCATGCCGGGGCACAAGGGGCTGTATGGCCCGCAGGGGACGGGCCTGCTGCTGTGCGGCGCGGCGGGGGAGCCGCTGCTGCAGGGCGGCACGGGGAGCAATTCGCTCGATCAGAGCATGCCGGATTTCCTGCCGGACCGCCACGAGGCGGGCACGCACAACGTCTGCGGCATCGGCGGCCTGCTGGCTGGCCTGCGCTTTGTGTGCGAGCGGCGGCCGGAAGAGCTGCTGGCGCGGGAGTGTGCGCTCACGGCCCTTGCGGCGCGCGGCCTTCGGCAGCTGCCGGGCGTGGAGGTGTTCACGGGGCCGGGGCAGAGCGGCGTTCTGTCGTTCCGCTGCCGGGACCTCGACTGCGAGGAGGCCGCCGCCTGTCTGGCGGAGGCCGGGATCGCCGTGCGGGCCGGGCTGCACTGTGCGCCGATGGCCCACCGCAGCGGCGGAACGCTCGAGACCGGAACGGTCCGGGTGAGCTTCTCTGCTTTTAACACGTCTGCGGAGGTCCGGCAGTTCCTGCAGGTGTGCAGAACGGCATTTTTGCCGGGATGAAGGAAAAACGCGCGTTTCCTACTTGCTATTGCGGCAAAAATCGGATATAATGAATAGAATCTAAAAATAGGGCCCATATCGGGTCCTGTAAGGTAATTGCAGTAACTTGGAATTTGCGGAGTTTTGCTCATGGATGCAGTGATCAATTTCTTTAAGGAGTTCAGCTCGATGCTCCCGACCATCAAGGTCATGGACATCGTGGATATCCTCGTCGTAGCCTTCCTCATCTATAAGGTCATCATGATGGTCCGGTCGACCAGTGCGGCGCGGATCGCCAAGAGCGTGCTCATCATCCTGATCCTTGCCGGTGTGACGCAGCTGCTCAACATGTATCTGCTGAACTATATCCTCGACAAGATCCTGGAGATCGGCCTTGTGGCCCTGATCGTTGTGTTCCAGCCGGAGCTGCGGCGTATGCTCGAAAAGCTCGGCAGAAAAAATGTCCGCGAGATCCTTTCCGTCAAGGAAGAGCAGCGCGAGATCGACCGCGTCATCGAGCAGACCGTGCAGGCCTGCGAGATCATGGCCAAGGAGCGCACGGGCGTGCTCATCGTCTTCGAGCGCTCCATCCCGCTGCTGGAATACCAGAAGAGCGGCACCGTCGTGGATGCCTGCGTCTCCTCGGAGCTGCTGCGCAACCTGTTTTTCACCAAGGCGTCGCTCCATGACGGCGCGGTCATCATCCGCAATGACCGCATTGCGGCGGCGGGCTGCGTCTTGCCGCTGACGGAGAACCACAATATCAGCAGCGACCTCGGCACGCGCCATCGCGCGGGCATCGGCATCAGCGAGGTCTCCGATGCCGTCGTCGTCATCGTCTCCGAGGAGACGGGCACGATCTCTGTGGCGATCTCCGGCATGCTCAAGCGCCATCTCGCCCCACAGACGCTCGAAAAGCTCCTGCTCAACGAGCTGGCCCCCCAGCGCGAGGAGAAGACACGCAACCCGCTCAAGCTCCTCCGCCGGAAGCAAAAGGAGAACAAAGATGCAAAAAAGTAAGATCCTTGCCTTTCTTCTGGCGCTCGTCGTCTCCATCGTGCTCTGGTTCTATGCCGTCACGGTCGTGAATCCCGACGACACCATCACCATCAGCGGCATCAGCGTTCAGTTCGAGGGCACGGAGGCCCTGACGTCCCAGGGCCTGATGCTCACGGGCGGCGATTCCACGAAGGTCAGCATCAAGGTCTCCGGCCGCCGATCCGATCTCAAGGAGCTGAACAACGAGACGGTCACCGCTATTGCGGACGTCACGCGTATTGCCGCCAGCGGCAGCTATCAGCTCAGCTGGAGCGTCGTCTGGCCCAGCACCGTGGCAACGGGCGATATCAGCGAAACGAGCCGCGCACCGTCACGCATCTCCGTCACGGTCAGCGACATCAAGGAGAACCCCGAGGTCCCCATCGAGCTCGAATACACCGGCGAGCCGAAGACGGGCTATATGATCGATAAATCCAACCTGACCCTCGGCACACAGTCCATCTCCGTCCGCGGCCCTGCGGAGGAGGTCAACAAGATCGCCCGCGCCGTCGTGCGCGTCGATGTGACGGATGCCGATGCACTCATCGACACGGATTGTCCCGTCGTCCTGCTGGACAAGGACGGCAACGAGCTGTCGCTGAGCCAATATGTGACAAGCTCCGCGGATTCCGTTCGTGTAACGATCCCTATTCTGCAGTATAAGGATATTAAGCTCAATGCAACGCTTATTTCCGGCGGCGGCGCGACGTCCGAGGATGCGGAGGTAACGATCGAGCCGTCCACCCTGCGCGTCACGGGCAATACGGCCGTTCTGGATGCCATGGCGGACGAGCTGACCATCCGCACGATCGATCTGGCGCAGATCACCGGGACCGAGACGTTCGAGGTCACGCCGGAGCTGCCGAGCGGCGTTACGAGCCGCGCCGACAGCCAGACCGTGAAGATCACGGTCACGCTCAAGGGCCTCGTGACGAAGGAATTCACCGTTCCCACGGCGAACATCCTCCGCAAGGAGGCGCCGGCCGGCATGACGTTTGCCGACCAGAATGTCAAGATCACCGTCCGCGGCCGCGCGAGCGTCATGAGCACGCTCCGCATGGAGGACCTGACCGTTACGGCCGACTTCAGCCGCCACTATGACGCGGCGGCCAAGCAGGTCGAGCTGGAGGTCGCGCTGCCTGCGAATGTCTCTGCCGGTGTCATCGGCGGGCCATACACCGTGCAGGTCTCGCTGAGCGAGACGGACGGCGGCAATACGGAGTCCTGACGATGCGGCAGCGTGCAACGGTCGGATCCCTGCTCCCGGACGGGAGCGTCAGCCTGCTGGTGCAGCGTGTGAGCGCCTGCACGGGCGACTGCGGCCACTGCGGCGGCTGCGGAGCCGTCGGCCAGAGCGTACAGGTGACGGCGCGCGCGCCGTTTCCGGTCGAGCCGGGCGAGCGCGTGTGGGTCGAATCCCGCAGCGGCGCGGTCCTCGGCGCGGCGGCGCTGGTGTATCTGCTGCCGCTCGGGCTGCTGCTTGCGGTCTGCCTTGCGGCGCAGTCCCTCGGCGGTGTTTGGATGGCTGTGCTCGGTGCGGCGGCCTTTGCCGTCGGTCTGATCCCGGCCCTGCTCTGGAACCGCCATCTGCGCCGCAGACCGATGGAGTACCGCATCACGGGCAGGGTGGACTAGCATGTTCGGCTATGTGCTGCCGCGGCGCGACCGCCTCTCCGAAGAGGCGCAGGTGCGCTACCATGCGGCCTACTGCGGCCTGTGCCGCGCGCTGAAGCTGGAATACGGCTTTGCGGCGCGGTTTCTGGTCAACTATGATATGACATTTCTCTACTTCCTCCTGCGGGAGGGAGTTCCGGCATGCCCGGGGCGCTGCTTCTGCCCGGCCCGGCCGTGGTGCCGCAAGGCCTGCCTGCCGGAGGACGGCGCCATGCGCTATGCAGCCGACCTGAGCGTGCTGCTTTCGTGGTGGAAGCTGCTCGACGCCCGGCGCGACAGCCGCGGCCCGCGCCGTCTGGCTGCCAAAGCGGCCCTGCTGCTCTATCGCCGGAGCTATCGCCGCGCCTCGGCCCGGCATCCGGCGCTCGATGCCGCATTCGGCACGGAGCTTGCCCGGCTGCAGGCGCTCGAGGACGAAAAAAGCCCCAGCATCGACCGCACGGCGGACGCCTTTGCCTCGCTGCTGCGGGACTGCGCCGCCCACTATGACGGCCGGGAGCGTCGGCCGGAGCAGCTGCTATTGTACCACGTTGGCCGGTATCTGTATCTGGCCGATGCGCTCGAGGACCTGCCGCGCGATGTGCGGGCAGGTGCGTATAACCCGCTTCGCTACCGCTACGGCGCGGACGGCGGGACGCTCGATCCGGCGGACCGGGCACAGCTGCTCGAAACGATCGACGCCTCCATCAGCATGGCCTGCTCGGCCATGGAGCTGCTGGATGGGCGGCGCGACCGGGAGCTGCTTTCCAACATTTTATATTTCGGACTCCCCGCAGTGCTCCATGCAGTCGCGGAGGGAACGTTCCGCAAGGCGGGAAACAGGAGGAAAACATGAAGGACCCCTATGAAGTGCTCGGTGTGCCGCACGGCGCCTCGGAGGATGAGATCAAAAAGGCCTACCGGGAGCTTGCGCGGAAATACCATCCCGATAATTACGCCAACAATCCGCTTGCGGATCTGGCACAGGAAAAAATGAAGGAGATCAACGAGGCCTATGCCACGCTCATGAAGGGCGGGCGGCAGCAGGCGGACGCCGGGAGCACCGGTGGCCAGCGCAGCAGTGCGGGAAGCACGTCGTCGCCGCTCTATGAGATCCGCCGACGCATCCAGCTCGGTGACCTCGACGGCGCGGAGGCCGGGCTCAATGCGGTCTCCGCGCGCACGGCCGAGTGGTATTATCTGCGCGGTGTCATTGCGCAGCGCCGCGGCTGGATGGATGAGGCTGCGCAGAACTTCCGCATCGCAGTCAATATGGAGCCGCAGAATCTGGAATACCGAAATGCACTCAGCAGCGTTGGCAGCGGCGCATATACCTACCGGCAGACGCAGTACAGCGACGGCTCGGACGAGCTCTGCGGCCTTTGCAGCTCACTCATGTGCCTGAACTGCCTTTGCGGCGGCTGCCGCTGATCTGATCGAAAGGGGACGAATCATTTGATCCGCAGTATGACTGGCTATGGCCGTGCCTGCAAGACCCTGCATGGGCGGGAGATCACGGTGGAGCTACGCTCCGTCAACAATCGCTTCCTCGATTGCTCCGTGCGCCTGCCCCGCGCGTTCTCCTACGCGGAGGATGCGATCAAACAGCTTGTAAAGGACGCCGTCCAGCGCGGCAAGGTGGACGTGTTCGTCAGCGTGAACGCGGCGGGCGCGGAGGAGGCTACCGTTTCGTTGAACCGCCCCGTGCTCGAGGGGTATCTGCGCGCCATGCGTACCATGGTCGCAGATTACGGCGTGCAGGACGATATCAGCGCTTCCGCGCTCTCCGCGCTGCCCGACATCTTCGTGGTGGAGAAGCCGGAGGAGGACGAAAGGCAGAATCTTGCCGACCTGACCGCCGTTGCGGCGGAGGCCATCGCCGTCTATCAGACCATGCGCGAGACGGAGGGCGCGGCCATGGCTGCCGACCTCAGCTCCCGCGCGGAGACCATCCGCGGCCTTGTCGGCCGCGTCGAGGAGCGCAGCCCCGTCACGCTGGCGGAATACCGCACCCGGCTCGAGAACAAGCTGCGCGAGGTGCTCGCCGGCACGACGATCGACGAGAGCCGCATCCTGACGGAGGCCGCCATCTTTGCCGACCGCATCGCCGTCGATGAGGAGACCGTCCGTCTGCGCAGCCATCTGGCCCAGCTCGACAGCCTGCTTGCAGGCGGCGGGGCCATCGGCCGCAAGCTCGACTTCCTGCTGCAGGAGATGAACCGCGAGGCCAACACCATCGGCTCGAAGGGCAACGATCTTGAGCAGGCCCGCACCGTCGTGGAGATCAAGGCGGAGCTGGAAAAGATCCGCGAGCAGATCCAGAACATCGAGTGAGCGCGATGCGGCTGATCAACATCGGATTTGGGAACCTGGTCTCTTCGGAGCGGCTGCTGACCATTGTCGCCCCGGATTCCGCCCCGATCAAGCGAATGATCCAGGAGGCGCGCGACCGCGCCATGCTCATTGACGCCAGCTATGGCAGAAAGACCCGCGCTGTGCTCCTGATGGACACAGACCATGTGATCCTTTCGGCGATCCCGCCGGAGACCATTGCCCGCCGTCTGGCCGATCCGTCGGCAGAGCCGGAGCGCGAGGAGGAGGAACAGGCATGAGCCAGGGCAGAATCATCATCGTTTCCGGCCCGTCCGGGGTCGGCAAGGGCACCATCCTTCGGACGGTCATGCAGCAGCGCGAGTCGCTGCACTATTCCGTTTCGGCTACTTCCCGCCCCATGCGGCCCGAGGACCGCGAGGGCGTGAGCTATTATTTCGTCTCGCGCGAGCGCTTTGAAGAGATGATCGCGGCAGGGGAGCTTCTGGAGCACGCCTGCTATGCGGGCAACTATTACGGAACGCCTCTGCGCCCCGTAGAGGAAGCGCTGGCGCGCGGCGAAAGCGTCGTTCTCGAGATCGACGTGCAGGGCGCGCTGCAGGTCATGCAGCGCCGGCCGGACGCCATTTCCGTTTTCATCGCTCCGCCGTCCTATGCCGAGCTGAAGCGCCGGCTGGCCGGGCGCGGCGACACGCCGCCGGACATTGCCGCCAGACGCCTGCATATTGCGCTGGAGGAATGCCGTCAGGCAAAGCACTATCAATATACCATCATCAACGATTCCGTCGGGCACGCCGTGCAGGAGCTGGAAGCAGTCCTGACCGCGGAGGCCTGCCGCACATCCTATCGCCCACTCAATCTCAAGGAGGAAGACTAATTATGCTGTATCCCGCTATGGCCGATCTGCTCAAGCACATCGACAGCCGCTATCTTCTCGTCAACGTGATCGCGCGCCGCGCGCGCCAGATCTCCATCGAGGCAGAGACGGAGCACATCCCGCTGGAGGATAAGCCCGTGACCATCGCCATCCACGAGGTCGCAGACGGCAAGCTCGCGGCAGTCGTGAAGGAATGAGCCGGAACAAGGCGCGGGCAGAGGTGACCCTGCCGGCGTCTTTTGCCTTTTTCCGCCGGACTGTCCCGGCGACGGCAGCATGATCGCCCGCATTGCGGTCGCTTCGGCCGTGTTTTCCATGGACAAGCCGTTCGATTACCGCATTCCGGACTCCCTGACGCTGCAGCCGGGCCAGCGTGTGCGCGTACCGTTCGGCGCATCGAACCGCCGCACGGAGGGCATCGTTCTCGCCGTGATGCCAGATGGCGCGGAGCGGCCGGACGGCCCGGCCTTCAAGCCCGTCGAGGCGGCGCTCGACCCGGAGCCGTTGCTCTCGCGTGCTGCGCTGCATCTGGCGGCCTTTGTGCGCGAGCGCTATTTCTGCACATTCTATGACGCCGTGCGGGCCATTTTACCGGCAGGCGTCTGGTTTCAGCCGCGTGACCGCTATACCCTTGCGGAGAACGCCGCATGGGACGACCGCTGGCGCAATCCGGCGGCGCAGGCCGTATTCCAAACGCTGCAGACGCTCGGCGGTGCCGCGGAGGAATCCGCGCTGCGCGCCCAGTTTGAGGCGGAGGCCCTGCAGCGGGCGCTGCAGTACCTGCGGCAGAAAAAGCTCGTCACCTGCGAGACGTCCCATCGCCGCCGCGTGAACGATAAAACGGAGCGCATTGCCGTTCTGGCCGTCCCGGCCGAGGAGGCGCGGCGTTTTGCCCAGTCGCATCAGGCGTCCGCTCCCGTGCAGGCGGCGGCCATGGAGCTGCTTGCCACGCTCGGTGAGTGCGCCTGTAAGGAGTTGTGCTATTACGCAGGCGCGACGTCTGCCACGCTCCGCAGGCTGGAAAAGCTGGAGCTGCTGACGCTCCGGGAGCAGGAGGTCCTGCCTCCGCCTCCCCCGGCCGCAGCGGCCGATCCGAAGCCGCTCCTGCTCACGCCGCAGCAGCAGGCAGCCTATGACAGTTTGTCTGCCCGCCTGCAGGATGCCTCTCCCGGCACGGCGCTTCTCTACGGCGTGACGGGCAGCGGCAAAACGGCCGTGTATCTCCGCCTCATCGACGATTGCCTTACCGCCGGGCGCGGTGCGATCGTCCTTGTGCCGGAGATCGCCCTGACGCCGCAGCTCCTGCGGCAGTTTTCCGCACGCTACGGCGCGCGCGTCGCCGTGCTCCACAGCGCCCTGCGCATCAGCGAGCGCTATGAGACGTGGAAGCGCATCCGCTCCGGCGATGCCGACGTGGTGCTCGGTACCCGCTCAGCCGTGTTCGCGCCGGTGCGGGACCTCGGTCTGCTCATTGTGGACGAGGAGCAGGAGCACACCTACCAATCCGAAAATGCACCGCGCTACCATGCCCGCGAGGTCGCGATCTACCGCGGCGCGCAGGAGCATGCGCTGACGGTGCTCGGCTCCGCCACGCCGACGGTCGAGAGCATGTACCGTGCCGTTACGGGCGCTTTTGGCCTGTGCCGCATAACGGAGCGCTATAACGGCAGACCGCTGCCGCCCGTCGAGATCGTCGACATGAAGCGCGAGCTGCGCGAGGGCAATGCCTCGATCATCAGCGAGCCGCTGCTGCTGGCCCTGCGCGAAAATCTCCGCCTCGGGCAGCAGTCCATCCTGTATCTCAACCGCCGCGGCACGAGCCGGATGCTGGCCTGCGTCGAATGCGGCAGCGTCCCGATGTGTCCGGGCTGCAGCCTGCCGCTGACGTATCATCATGCGAACGGGCGGCTCATGTGCCACATCTGCGGCCACAGCGAGCCTATGCCTGCACGCTGCCCCGTCTGCGGCGGGCATCTGCGCCAGATCGGCTGCGGCACGCAGCGGGTCGAGGAGCAGCTGCAGAATTTGCTGCCCGGCGTCGGCGTGCTGCGCATGGATGCAGACACCGTCTCGGCAGTCAATACCCATGAAAAGCTGTTCCGGCGCTTCCGCGAGGAGCGCATCCCCATCCTGCTCGGCACGCAGATGGTGGCAAAGGGACTGGATTTTGAGAACGTCACGCTCTCGGCCGTGCTGGACGCCGACCTCTCGCTCTATGCGTCCGACTATCGCGCCGCGGAGACGACGTTCAGCCTGATCGCGCAGGTCGCGGGCCGGGCCGGGCGCGGAAAATTGGGCGGCAGGGCGATCCTGCAGACCATGACGCCGCAGAACCAGACCATCCGCTTTGCTGCGGAGCAGAACTATGACGCCTTTTTCGAGGCAGAGCTGCCGCTGCGCCAGCTGCGCGGCTGCCCGCCCTATCGCGACCTGCTCACCGTGACGTTCCACGGCCGGGAGGAGGAGCGCGTCTGGCAGGCGGCGCTGGCATTCCGTGCGCGGCTGGACGGCCTGCTGCATTCCGAATTCTACCGCGGGGAGACCGCTGCCGTGCTTGGCCCGGCCCCGGCCTCCGTTGCGCGGATCAATTATCATTATCGCTGCCGCCTGACGCTTAGCTGCGTCAATACGCGACGGCTGCGGGAGCTTCTGGCGTTCCTTGTGCGCGAATTCGCAAAGGATCGCAGCTTCCGGGGCGTCGGCGCGTTTGTGGATGTCAACGGCAGAGAATAAAGGGGAATCACGATGGCACTGAGGAATATTTTGACCGTAGAGGAGCCTGTGCTGCACAAGACGGCACGGCCCGTGACGCGCTTTGACGCCCACCTCGGCGAGCTGCTTGACGATATGAGGCAGACGCTGACCAATGCGGGAGGCGTCGGCCTTGCCGCGCCGCAGATCGGCATCCTGCGCCGCGTCGTCGTAGTCGATGACGACGGCGAGCTGATCGAGCTCGTCAATCCGGAGATTTTGGAGACCTCCGGCGAGCAGGACGGCATGGAGGGCTGCCTGAGCGTCCCCGGCCGCTACGGTATGGTCAAGCGCCCGGAATTTGTGCGTCTGCGCGCGCAGGACCGCGACGGCAACTGGTTCGAGGCGGAGGGCGAGGGCCTGACGGCGCGCTGCTTCGCCCATGAATGCGACCACCTCGACGGGCATATCTATACGGAAAGAGCCTATCACATGCTCACGGATGAGGAAATGGCCGAGCTGGAGGAGGAAGCATGAGAGTCGTCTTTATGGGCACGCCGCAGATCGCGGCGGACTGCCTGTCCCGCCTGATCGCGGACGGCTTTGACCTCGTCGGCGTCTACACGAAGCCGGATATGCCGAAGAACCGCGGTATGAAGCTCGCCATGTCCGAGGTCAAGGAGGTCGCGCTGGCCGCCGGCCTGCCGGTCTATCAGCCCGCGACGTTCCGCGACGATGCCGCCGTGGAGGAGCTTCGCGCCCTGCGCCCGGACGTCATTGCTGTCGTGGCCTATGGCAAAATTCTGCCGCAGCGCGTGCTGGACATCCCGAAGCTCGGCTGCATCAACATCCACACGAGCATCCTGCCTGCGCTGCGCGGCTCGGCCCCGGCGCAGTGGGCCATTCTGAACGGTCTGGACGAGACCGGCGTGACCGCTATGTACCTCTCGGCTGGAATGGATGAGGGCGATATCATCGAAATTCGGAAAACGCCCATCGAGCCGCTGGAGAATTCCACGGCCCTGCTGGCGCGGCTGGCCGCCATCGGTGCGCCGCTGCTGTCCGATACACTGCATGCCATCGAGGCGGGTACGGCAACCCGCACGCCGCAGGATCCGTCCATGGCAACGTTGGCTCCGATGCTCTCGAAGGAGCTTTCGCCCATCGACTGGACGAAGTCTGTCCGGCACATCGTCGATCAGGTGCGCGGGCTTGACCCGTGGCCGGTTGCCACCGCCGAGCTGAATGGAACGCATTTTAAAATCTATGGGGCGCAGCCCGCGCCCGGTCATACGGACAAGGCCCCCGGCACGCCGGTCGCCCTCACGAAGCAGGGCCTGACCGTCGCCTGCGGGAACGGCGAGCTCGTGCTGCTGACGCAGCTGCAGGCTCCCGGCGGAAAGCGCATGGCTGCACCGGATTATTTCCGCGGCCATCCCATCGCACTCTGAGATGGCGGGCGCAAGAGACGCGGCGCTGCGGGCGCTCATCGCCTTCCGCCGCGACGGCGCATGGCCGGAGAGCGCCCTGAAGGATACGCTGCGCGGGATGGACCGCCGCGAGGCGGCGCTGGCTACCCGGCTGTGCAACGGTGTGCTGCAGAACCGCATGCTGCTCGACCACTGGCTGAGCGGCTTCGTGCGCGGCAAGCTGCAGCCCGTCGTGCGCGATATCCTGCGGCTGGCCGCCTATCAGCTCTGTTTCCTGGACCGCATCCCGCCCTCGGCGGCGGTGAACGAGGCCGTGGAGCAGACGCGCCGTCTGGCCAACCAGCAGGCGGCCCGTCTGGTCAACGGCGTGCTGCGCAATCTGCTGCGGGCCATGCCGCTGCCGCTGCCGGACGACCTGAGCCTGCGCTACAGCCACCCGGAGCCCATCGTGCGCCTGTTTCTGGCGCAGTTCGGCCGGGAGGAGACGGAGCGCATTCTGCAGACCGACAACGAGGCCCCGCAGACCGTGCTGCAGGTCAATCCACTGCGCGGCAATGCCGCGGCGCTGCTGGAGGAGCTGCCCGGTGCGCAGGCGCATCCGTGGCTGCGGGGCTGCCTGACGGTCTCCGGCCCTGTGGAGCAGACGGCTGCCTTCCGCGAGGGACGCGTGTATGTGCAGGACGCGGCGGCTCATCTGGCCGTGGCCGTTTCCGGCATCGAGCCGGGCATGCGCGTGCTTGACTGCTGCGCGGCGCCGGGCGGCAAGAGCTTTGCCGCTGCCCTGCAGATGCAGGACCGCGGTACGCTGTATTCCTGCGATATCCACCCGCACCGTCTCGACCTTATCGAGCGCGGCGCGGAGCGGCTGGGCATCTCCATTCTGGAGACGCATCTGCAGGATGCCTCGCAGCCCGTGCCCGCATGGCGCAGCGCGATGGACGTCGTGCTGGCCGATGTGCCGTGCTCCGGACTCGGCGTTATCCGGAAAAAGCCGGATATTCGCTATCACGAGCCCTCGGCGGAGCTGCCCGCCCTGCAGCGCGCCATTCTTGCGCAGCAGGCGGAATATGTCCGCCCCGGCGGCGTGCTGCTCTACAGCACCTGCACGATCCTGCGCCGGGAAAACGAGGCTGTGGCGGAGGACTTCCTGCGCACGCATCCGGACTTCGTCCCGGAAAACGCGCCGTGGCCAGAGGGCTCCGGCATCGCGCCGGGAGCGATGGTCACGCTGCTTCCGGGGCAGCATGAGACAGACGGCTTCTTTATCTGCAAATTCAGGAGGAAACCTTGAAAGACATCAAATCCATGACGCTGGCGGAGCTGGGGGCCGAGCTGAAAGTGCTTGGTGAGCCTGCCTTCCGCGCCAAACAGATCTATCGCTGGATGCACCGCGGCGTGCGCGATTTTTCGGAGATGACGGATATTTCCCGCAGCCTGCGTGAGCGGCTCACGGCGGAATATACGCTCGTCTCGCCGACGGTCGCGCGGCGGCTGCAGTCGCAGAAGGACGGAACCATCAAATACCTCTGGCGTCTAATGGACGGAAACTGCGTGGAAAGCGTGCTCATGCGCTACCATTACGGCAATACGATCTGCATTTCCTCCGAGGTCGGCTGCCGCATGGGCTGCGCCTTCTGCGCCTCGACGCGCGGCGGACTGGTCCGCCGCCTCGAGCCGTCGGAAATGCTGGATCAGGTGCTGTTTTCGCAGCTGGATTCCGGCCTGCCCATCTCGCACATCGTGCTCATGGGCATCGGCGAGCCGCTGGATAATTATGACAATGTGCGCCGCTTCCTCGAGCTCGTCAATTCGCCCGAGGGGCTGAACATCGGCATGCGGCACATCAGCCTTTCCACCTGCGGGCTGGTCGATCAGATCGACCGGCTGGCCGGGGAGGACCTGCAGCTGACGCTCTCCGTGTCGCTGCACGCGCCGGTGGACGAGGTCCGCAGCAGCATCATGCCCGTGAACCGGCGCTGGCCGGTGCAGGAGCTCCTCGATGCCTGCCGCCGCTACTTTGAAAAGACCGGGAGAAGGATCTCCTTTGAATATGCCATGATCCGCGATGTCAACGACACGCCGGAGATGGCAAAGCAGCTCATCCGCCGTCTGCGCGGGATCGCGGCGCATGTGAACCTCATCCCGCTGAACGACGTGGCGGAAAGCCCGCTGAAGCCGAGCCTGCCGGAGACGGTGCTGCGCTTCCAGAAAACGCTGGAGGCCAGCGGCATCCCCGCCACGGTGCGGCGGACGCTCGGCAGCGACATCAACGCCTCCTGCGGCCAGCTCCGCAGAAATTACGAGGCGGAAAAACCAAAAGAAGGGAGCGGAATGGATGGAAGCATGGGGACTGACGGACACGGGAAACGTGCGTGAGGAAAATCAGGACTTTTACCGCATGGAGCGCCTTGGCCCGGAGACGCTGCTCGCCGTCGTGTGCGACGGCATGGGCGGCGCGCGTGCCGGGAATGTGGCCAGCCGCCTTGCCTGCGAGGTCTTCTGCGGCGAGGTCTGCCGCTCCCTGCGCGACGGGATGACCGAGGCGGAGGAGCAGGACGTGCTGTGCACGGCGGCAAAGCTGGCCAATATTTCTGTCTATGAGCATGCGCAGCTCAGTGACGAGTTCCGCGGCATGGGCACGACGCTCGTGGCTGCCCTCGTCCGCGGCCTGCGCGTGGAGATCGTGAACATCGGCGACAGCCGGGCCTATCATCTCGGGGCGGACGGCATCCGCTGCGTCACCGTGGATCACTCTCTTGTGGAGCTGATGGTACAGCGCGGTGAGCTGACGCACGAGCAGGCCAAGAACCACCCGAGCAAGAACCTCATCACCCGCGCGGTCGGCACGGAAAAGCAGGTCGCCGCCGATGTGTTCTCCCTCACGGCGGAGCCGGGCGACTGCCTGCTGCTGTGCTCGGACGGCCTTTCGAACCAGATGGCCGATCAGGAGATCTTATTTGAAGTCGTGCACGGCGCACAGAAGGCAGACTGCTGCCAGCGCCTGCTGGATATCGCAAAAAGCCGGGGCGCGCCCGATAACGTGACCTCTGTGCTCATTGCACTGTAACAAAGATAGGCCGCTCTGCGGTATCTGAGATTGAATCCGGCTTCCGTTCGCCGCTGAGAACGGGCCGCGCACGCGGAAGGAGTTGCCATGGAAAATTACTTAGGAAGGCTGCTGGATAACCGCTATGAGATCCTCGAGGTCATCGGGACAGGCGGGATGGCAGTTGTATATAAAGCACTGGATCACCGTCTGAACCGCTTGGTCGCCGTGAAGATCCTCAAGGATGAGTTCTCGCGCAATCAGGAGTTCCGCCGCCGCTTCCATGCGGAGTCGCAGGCCGTCGCCATGCTGTCGCACCCGAATATCGTCAGCGTTTACGACGTGTCCCGCTCCGGCGACGTGGACTATATCGTCATGGAGCTGATCGAAGGCATCACGCTCAAGCAGTATCTGGAGAAGAAGGGCTGCCTCAACTGGCGCGAGACGCTGCATTTCGCCATGCAGATCGCCAAGGCGCTCGAGCACGCCCACAGCCGCGGCATTGTCCATCGTGATATCAAGCCGCACAATATCATGATCCTGAAGGACGGCAGCATCAAGGTCGCCGACTTCGGCATCGCGCGCATCGCCTCGGCACAGAGCACGCTGACGCGCGAGGCGCTCGGCTCCGTGCACTATATCTCGCCGGAGCAGGCCAAGGGCGCGTGGGTGGACGACCGGTCCGATCTCTATTCCCTCGGCGTCGTCATGTATGAGATGCTCACGGGCCGCACGCCCTATGACGGCGAGACGCCCGTCTCCGTCGCCATCCAGCACATCAACGGCGGCGCGCCGCTGCCCAGCACGCTCGTCACCGGTATCCCGCGCGGCCTCGAGCAGATCACGATGCACGCCATGGCCTCCAATGCCGACGAGCGCTATTCCTCCGCGACGGAGATGCTGCGCGATATGGAGGAATTCCGCAAGAATCCGAGCCTGACGTTCGTGTACGGGCCCGGTGGTCAGACGCTGCGGCAGGCGCCGCAGGCCCCGCAGCAGCCCCAGCAGCCGCAGCACGGCGGCATGACCCGCTCCGAGGCGGAGCGCTATGCCGCTGCCCGCGCCGCGAACCGTGCTGCGCGCCAGCCGGATGAGCGCCGCGCAGCCGAGCGTGCCCGCCGCGAGCAGGAGAAGAAGCGCCGCACCGTCATCGGCGTCGTCTGCGCCGCAGCGGCAGCCGTTGTGCTGCTCGTTGTGCTCGGCGTTGTGCTGCTCCGCGGCTCCGGCACGAATGACAAGCCCGATACGCCTGAGGTCGAGGTGCCGAAGCTCGTCGGCATGAAGCTCGAGGACATCAACCCCGACGACTATCCCGAGCTGAAGATCGACCTGAACGGCGTGACCTACGACTATAACGACGAATACGAAAAGGGCTATGTCTATGAGCAGACCCCCAAGGCAGGCGAAATGGTCAAGGGCGGCCGTGTGCGCACGATCTCGCTGAAGGTCAGCCTCGGCAAGGAAAACAACCTCATGCCGGATCTGGCCGGTCAGTCGGAGGCAAACGCCATGTCCCAGCTCAAGGCCATGAATCTCGGACTGAATGTCCGCCGCGAGGAAGAATCGAGCGATACCGTGCCCGCGGGCAGCGTGACGCGCACGGATCCCGCGGCCGAGACCGAGCTGCAGGAGGGCCAGAGCGTGACGGTGTATGTCAGCCTCGGCTCGGGCAAAATGCCGGAGCTCAAGAACCAGTCCAAGGAAAATGCCAAGAGCATCCTCGATGCCATGAACCTGAATCTGCGCATCACCTATCTCGAGGAGGAGAGCGACGATATCGCATCCGGCAATGTCACGCGCACCGTCCCTGCCTCGGACAGCCAGCTCAGCCGCGGCCAGCAGGTCACGGTCTATGTGAGCAAGGGCAGCGGCAAGGTCACGGTCCCGCCCGTCACCGGCCTGAGCGTCCGCGACGCCATCGATCTGCTGACGGAAAACGGCCTGAAATATGAGATCAAGCGCGTCTACAGCGACACAGACGAGAAGGACCGCGTCGTGCGGCAGAGCGAGGCGGCAAATTCCAAGGTCGCCAAGGACACGATCGTGACGCTCGAGGTCTCGGACGGTCCCGAGCCGACGGAGGCCCCGACGGAAGCGCCGACCACCGCGCCGACGGAGCCGGAGCCGACGACAGAATCCTCTGAATCGGGAGACTGAGCATGGAGCGTGGACGCATCGTCAAGGCGCTCAGCGGATTTTACTATGTAGACAGCGGGAACGGCACGCTCACGCAGTGCCGCGCCCGCGGCCGCTTCCGCAAGGAGCGGATGTCGCCGCTCGTCGGTGACTGGGTCCGCTTTTCCGGCTCCGGCGCACAGGGCATGGTCGAGGAGATCGAGCCGCGCCGCAACAGCTTTATCCGCCCGGCCGTCAGCAACCTTGATGCCCTCGTCGTGCTGGCGTCCGGCGCGAATCCCGTGACGGACCCGTTCCTCATCGACCGCGTCGCGGCCATTGCGGGAAACCAGAATGTGCCGGTCGTGCTGTGCGTCAACAAGACGGACCTCGAGAGCGGGGAGTCGCTCACGCGCATCTACCGCCATGCCGGGTTCCCGGTCTTTCCGACGAGCGCGGCCAGCGGCGAGGGCGTTGCCGCCCTGCACGAGGCCGTGCGCGGCAAGACCGTCGCCTTCACGGGCAATTCCGGCGTCGGCAAGAGCAGCATCCTGAACTGCCTCGGCTTCTCCGTGGAGACGGGCGAGGTCTCGGAAAAGCTCGGCCGCGGCCGCCATACGACGCGCCATGTGGAGCTGTTCCCACTGGCGGACGGCACCTGCGTCATCGACACGCCGGGCTTCTCCTCATTTGACACGGAGCAGATGGAGCTGATCCTGAAGGAAAACCTCCAGTATGCCTTTCCGGACTTTGCCCCGTATCTCGGCCGCTGCCGCTATCACGACTGCGCGCATCTGTCCGAGCCGGGCTGTGCCGTGCTCGAGGCGCTTGCGGCAGGCGAGCTGGAGCCGACCCGCCATGCCAGCTATGCAAGGCTCTATGAAGCAGCAAAGGAGATCCGGCTTTGGGAACACAAACAGCCCTGATTTTTGGCGCGATGCCCTGCCGCAGCTGGGGGCATCTCGATGCGCTGCGCGCGGAGAAACCGCTTGTGATCTGCGCGGACGGCGGCGTGCACTGCGCCGCGGCGGCCGGTTTTGCCCCGGACTGCTATGTCGGGGACGGAGACTCCGGCGGCACGGCTGTGGCCGGAGCGGAAAATATCCTGCTCCGCCCGGAGAAGGACGAGTCCGACCTGCAGGCGGCCTATACGATGGCGCGGGCGCATGGCTGTACGCGCCTGTACCTCACGGCCTGCACCGGCGGGCGGCTGGACCATGCCCTTGCCAATCTGCAGCTGCTGGAAACGGCGCGAGCCGATGGCGTGGAGGCGATCCTGCTCGACCCCGATAATCGCGTGACGTGCATCGGACCGGGGGAGTATGTCCTGCCGCGCACGGAATATTTTTATTTTTCTCTGCTTCCCATCGACGCTGTTCTGCGCGGTGTGACGATCGAGGGCGCGAAATACCCGCTCTGCGACGCAGAAGCGCGCCGGGGCGACTCGCTGACCATCAGCAATGAGTGGATCGAACCGACGGTCAGGCTCCGTATCCGCGAGGGCCTGTGCTGGCTGATCTGTTCCGGACCGAGCGCCCGATAAGCGCCGCACGACTTTTCCTGCATAAAACCGCCCTCTGCACATAGGCTGGCAGGGGGCGGTTTTTTATGTGCAGAAAAATGGAGCTTTTGGGCTCGGTGATGATGGCGCTCGGCGCGGGGCTGCTGCTCTCGCTGCTGTTCAGCTCGGAATTCGTGCTGGTCGTGCTCGGCATCGCGCTTCTGGTCGCAGGGCTTTGCCTTGCGCGGCGGCGATAATCGGCAAATATTGCGCGCGCGGCCCGCATATGATTTTCCCAGAACAAGAAGGAGGGAAGACGATGGAGCTTGTCTTTCAGGAAAAGCAGCTGGACTATCTCGGCCGCGTGCTCGATCAGACGGTCACGCAGGAGCTGACAGCCGAGGTCATCGTACCGGACAGCTGCGCGGACGCGGACCGCGTCGTCGATGCGTTCGGCACGCTGCTCGTCCGCGCAGAGGAGTGTACCGCGGGAAGTGCGTCGGTCAGCGGGGAGGTGCAGGCGGGTATTTTGTTCGTCACGGAGGACGGACGGCTCGAGCGGCTGGAGACCGTGATCCCGTTCAGCGCCCGGCGCGGCTGGGAGGGGGAGCAGAGCGACTGCCGCCTGCAATGCGTCTGCCGCCTGTGCAGCGTGGATGCGCGGCTTGTGCACTCGCGCAAGCTGCTCGTGAGGGTCGGCGTCTCCTGCACGCTGACGGTCTATGCCGCGTTCACGCGGACGCTGCACGACTTTCCGGAGCCGGCGCCGACGCTGCAGCTCCGGCGCAAGCGCCTGCCGCTTCGTCTGCCGCGCGGCCTCGGCGAAAAGAGCTTTTCGCTCAACGAGGAGATCGAGATCCCGGAGTCGAAGCCGCCGGTCGAGCGGCTGCTCAAATGCGTCTATGCGCTGGATACGGCTGAGCGGAAGACGATCGGGAACAAGGCGGTGTTCAAGGGGCGGCTGACGGTCCATATCCTCTATGAGTCCCCGGACGGCAGCCTGCAGCGGCAGGAGACGGAGCTTCCGTTCTCGCAGTTTGCGGAGCTGGAGCAGGACCTGGATGAGGGAGACCTGACGGTATTTCTCGCCCTGACCTCGGCCGAGACGGAGCCGGACGGCCAGCTCGACTGCCGCCGCCTGCTGCTGAGCGCGGGCATTCTGGCGCAGTGCACGGTCTGCGGCGAGCAGCCGGTGGAGCTGATCGAGGATGCCTACTGCCTCGATGCCGAGCTGAAGCCGCAGTGGGAGACGTGGGAGATGGAGGGCATCCTCGATGTCCAGACGTTCCGCGAAACGGCGCAGGCGGCCGGGCGGGAGCCTGCCTCCGCCATCGCGGACGGCTGGGTACTGGCAGGGGAGCCGGTGCGGCGGCAGGAGAACGGCATGGCAAAAATCGAACTGCCGCTTGCTGCGAACGTCCTTTTCACCGACCCGGCAGGGAAACTGCAGGGCCAGACGCTGCGGACGAACGTGCTGCTGGAAACGGCGCTTGCGCCGCAGGCGGATTGCCGCGTCACGGAGATCACGCCGGGCGAGCTGTTCTGTGCGGCAGGGGCGGACGGCGTGACACTGCGCTGCCCGGTGCAGGTGACGCTTGCCAGCACGGCGCGGCATGCGCTCAAGGCCGTGTGCGGCGGTACGACAGAGCCGGAGCCGGAAGATGCGCGGCGGCCCGGGGTCATCCTGCGGCGCACGGAGCATCCGGAGCAGGTCTGGGATATCGCAAAGGCCTGCCGCACTGCGCCGGAGACGGTCGCGGCGGCAAATGACCTGCAGACGGACGAGGTTCCGGCCGGAACACTGCTGCTGATTCCAATGTAACATAGAATAAATCCCTCTGCGCGTCTAGCAGAGGGATTTATTCTAGGCTTCTTCATCATAGCGGTCGAGAAAGCTGTATTTTTTTCCGCCGGTCTTCCAGCCGATGACGGTGTCGAGATTCACATTCTCCACAGAGCGGAAGATGTGCGCCTCCACATCCGGATTGCGCTGCTTCAGCGTGCGGATCAGATCCTTGATCTCCTGCCGCTTCGAGTGCGTTTCCTGATTGGAGCAGGTGGTGCAGGTGTCCGTGAAGTGGCAGGCGCACTGGATGAAATGCAGCTCGTTTGCGTCCCGCCAGGCCTTGATATCGTCCTCGCGGATCAGATACAGCGGCCGGATCAGCTCCATACCGGGAAAATTCGTGCTGTGGAGCTTCGGCATCATGGTCTGTACCTGCGCGCCGTAGAGCATGCCCATAAGAATGGTTTCAATGACGTCGTCATAGTGATGCCCCAGTGCAATTTTGTTGCAGCCGAGCTGGCGGGCGTAGTCATACAGGTGCCCGCGGCGCATGCGCGCGCAGAGATAGCAGGGAGATCTGTCCACATTGTAGACATAGTCAAAGATGTTCGACTCGAAAATGTGGATGGGAATATTCAGCTTTCGTGCATTTTCTTCAATGACGCGGCGATTCTCCGGGCTGTAGCCGGGGTCCATGACGAGATATTCCACCGAGAAGGGGAACTTCGTATAACGCTGCAGCTCCTGAAAAAGCTTTGCCATGAGCATGGAGTCCTTTCCGCCGGACATGCACACGGCGATACGGTCGTTCGGCTTGACAAGCTCATACTGCCGGATGGCCTTGGTAAAGTTGCACCACAGCTTCAGGCGGAAGCGCTTGCGCAGACTGTTTTCCACGCGGCTGCACAGCTCCTCTGCCTCCTGCCGCTGCATCTGTCGCATGAGCCAGGCAAGATAGCCGCCCTTGAGGCTGCAGGCATCGAAGCCTTCGTCGCGCAGGCGTTCAGCCGTTTCAAGGCTGAGCTTGCCGCGTGTGCAGAACAGCACGATGCGGCCGGGCTCTGCCGGAAGCCCCTCCGGCAGGGCGGCGGCGTTGGCCGGAACGGAGCCGGGAATGGTGCCGTAGGCGGCCTCCTGCTCCGAGCGGAGGTCGAGCAGGGTATAGCTGCCAGGCTCCAGCGCCTCCAATTCTTCGGGCGTCAGTTCCATGCGCCCTCCTGTCTGACGGAAGCCGTCAGGTCCTTGATGACCTCGCCTGCCATCAGAAGGCCGACGATCGGCGGCACAAAGGCCGTGCTGCCGGGGATATCGCGGCGATCCGTGCACTTATGTGCGGCGCCCGGCGGGCAGATGCAGTGGTAGCGGCAGCTGTTGGCCATGTCTTCGAGCGGCCGGGTCGGCTGCTCGTCGGACCAGACGACCTTCAGGCGGCGCACGCCGCGCTTTTTGAGCTCGCGGCGCATCACACGTGCCAGCGGGCATACACGCGTCTCGGAGATATCGGAGATGCGGAAGCGGCTGCCGTCGAGCTTGTTGCCCGCCCCCATGGCGCTGATGATCGGTACACCGGCTGCCTGCGCCTGCACGGCAAGCGAGAGCTTGGCGCTGACGGTGTCGACGGCGTCGAGAATATAATCATATTCCGAAAACGGGAACTCTGCGGCGTTTTCCGGCAGGAAGAAGCAGCGGTGTACGCGGATATCGGCCTGCGGATTGATGTCGAGCATGCGGTCGCGCATGACGTCGGCCTTATACTGGCCGACCGTCTTCCGTGTGGCGATGATCTGGCGATTTATGTTCGTCAGGCAGACCTTGTCGTCGTCAATGAGGTCAAAGGCGCCGACGCCGCTGCGGACAAGCGCCTCGCAGGCATAGCCGCCGACGCCGCCAATGCCGAAGACCGCCACGCGCGCGTGCTTCAGGGCCTCCATGGCCGGGTGGCCGAGCAGCAGTTCGGTTCGGGAGAAAGAATTGAGCATGGTGAGATGTCCTCCGCACTGTGGATTGACGGCGCAGGGCCGTTCAAATTATGATACAACGAATTGCCTACCGTGTCAATCGGCTTTTGCGGCATTTCCGCCGGATTCCTGCCGCAGGCTGAGAAGCCCGTTCGGAACGGCTGCGGCCAGCGAAAACACCCGCTCGCTGCCGCTGGAAAAGCGGATGCGGACACGGTCGCCCTCCCGCGCCAGAATGCGCCCCGCGCCATAGGCGCTGTGCTGCACCGGCGTGCCGGGGAGAAAGCTGTCTGCCGCAGTCTTTTTCTTTGACTTGCGCGGGATGCGGCGCTTCGGTCGGAACAGGAACTGCGAAAAGGCCGAGGACGTTTTTTCCGGCGGGAAGGTGAAGACGGCAAGCTCGTTGCGGGCGCGGGTCATGGCGACATAGAACAGCCGCCGCTCTTCGTCACGGTCGACGTCCTCGCCCTCCTTTGGAAACACGCCGTCGATGACGTCGAGCAGAAAGACCCGGTCATACTCCAGGCCCTTGCTCGAGTGCACGGTGGAGAGGATCAGGCCGCGCGCCTCGGACTTCGGCTGCCGCAGCAGGGCCTGCAGCTCGTCCAGACGCTCCAGCAGGCGCAGAGGATCCGGCTCCTGCGCGCCGAGCGCCTCCAGAATTTCTGCGCGGCTCTTGTCGGCCCCGCATTGGTCCAGGTAGTCGCCGTAGCCCATGAAGGCGACGATGCGGTAGACGGCGCGGTTGGCCTTCTCCGTCCGGAGGTTCTGCAGATGGGTCTGGAGCATGCGGCACTGCCGCCGCGTATACGGGGAGACGTCGTCGTCCGCCACGGCCAGCAGAAGCGGCTCGGCCGTGGGATTGTGGGCCGCAGCCCGCTCGGCCACGGCCTTCGGGATCCCGGCACAGAATTTATAATAAATGCGGCGGAACAGCGCGCCGTCCCACGGGGACTGCGCAAAGCGGATGATATCCGTGATGTCCCGCACGATCCGGCTGGAGAAAAACGTGCCGTCCGTCTGCTTCGCCCGGTAGGGAACGCCGTTTCGCTCCAGCAGATCGATGAGCGGCAGGGCGGAGTCGTGGTCGCGATACAGCACGGCGGTATTCTCCGGCAGATCGCGCGCGACCTCGAGCAGGTAGGTATACTGCCGCTCGCGGCGGTTCAGCGGGATCTGGCGGATGGCCGCGCCGCCGGAGCGGACGGGCTGCATGTGCTTGTCCCGGCGGGAGACGTTCTGGCGGATGAAGCGGTCGGCCGCCTCGACGATCTGCGGCGTGGAGCGGTAGTTCTGTTCGAGGAACAGGACCTTTGCGCCGGGGTGGTCCGCCTCAAAGTGCAGCAGCATATCCGGGCAGGCGGCGCGGAAGCCGTAGATGCTCTGGTCCTCGTCGCCGACGAGAAACAGGTTCCCGCCTGCACCGGCCAGCAGCGAGACGATCGCATGCTGGATGCGCGAGGTATCCTGTGCCTCGTCCACGCAGAAATAGTGGTAGCGTGCCTGGAATTCGTGCAGGATCTCCGGGACCTGCCGCAGGATGCGCAGGGCATAGACCATCTGGTCGTCATAGTCCATCTGCCTGGCATTGCGCAGCGCCTGCTGATAGGCGCGGTAAAGCGCGGGGAAGCAGTCGAGCTCCTTCCACAGCAGGTCCAACTCCTCCTTGCCCAGCATCTGATTTTTTGCATAGGCGATGAGCGTGCGGGCCTGCTTGAGCTCGGCGTCCGTCGGGTATTCGCCCTTGCACCGGAAATACAGCACGCGCAGCAGGGCGGTCTGCTCTGCCTCGCTCGAGAGCAGGGAAAAGGCGGTCCGTCCCATCCGCTGCTCATAGGCGCGGATGATGCGCGCAGAGACGCCGTTGATCGTGCGAAACTCCATCCGGCTGCCGAGCTCCTCGCCGAACAGGGAAGAGAAGCGGTTTCGCATGTCGCGGGTGGCAGCGACGGTATAGGTCATGGTGAGGATCTCCTCCGGGCGGACGTTGCAGCACTGCACGAGATAGCCCAGCCGCGTCACGAGTACGGTCGTCTTGCCGCTGCCGGGGACAGCCAGCAGCAGGACAGGCCCCTCGACTGCACCGGCGGCCGCCTGCTGCTGCGCATTGAGCTGCAGACCGTGCGCGCGGAGGAAGCCCGCCAGCACTTCAGCAGAAGGCATGGACACGAAGGCGCTCCATGGCCTCGACGAGCCTGCTGTGCGGCAGGGCCAGATTCATCCGGATGGAGTCCGGCCACGCAAACGCCGCGCCGTCCTGCCAGATGACACCGGCACGCGCGCCGCGCTCCTCCAGTTCCCGCAGCGTCATATGATGCTCCTGCAGCCACGCGGCGCAGTCCAGAAACAGCATATAGGTCCCCTGCGGCTGCATGACCTGTACGCCGGGGAAGTGAGCGGCGATGAAATCGCAGGCATAGCGGATGTTGTCCGCCAGCACGGGGCGCAGCTCGTCGAGCCACTGTGCGCCCTCGTCCGAATAGGCTCCGAGCAGGGCGTGCAGCGAGAGCACATTGCAGGAATTGTAGTGGCTGAGGTCGCCCTGCCGCGTCACGCGGTCGCGCAGCCATGGATCAGGGATGATGTGGTACGAGCCGATGAGACCCGCCAGCGAGAACGTCTTGCTCGGCGCATAAAATGCGGCCGTGCGGCGGCGTGCATCGTCCGAGACGGAAAGCGTGGGGATGTGATGATAGCCCGGCAGGATGAGATCGGACCAGATCTCGTCTGAGAGGACAAAGCAGTCGTTTGCGGCATAGACCTCCATGGCCTTTTCCAGCTCCCAGCGCTCCCAGACGCGGCCCGTCGGGTTATGCGGCGAGCAGAGGATGGCAAGGCGGATGGAATGCTCCTTCAGGCGGCGGTCCATGTCCTCGTAATCCATGCGCCAGACTCCGTTTTCATCGCGGCGCAGGGGAGAAAGCTCCGCTTTGCGGCCGAGATTATCCAGAACATGGGTAAAGCCGATGTAGGCCGGGGCGTGCAGCAGCACGGCCTCTCCGGGGACGGTCAGGGCCTGCACGGCCGAGCTGACGCCGCCAAGCACGCCGTTTTCATAGCCGATGTCCGCGCGCGTCAGGCCGGTCAGGCCGTTGCGCGTCTCCTGCCAGCGGAGAATGCAGTCAAAATATTCATCCGGCATGGAAAAATAACCGAAGTTCGGAAAAGCGAGACGCTTATGCATCGCCTCGAGGATCGGCGGCGCGGTCGGGAAGCTCATGTCCGCGACCCACATGGGGATGCGCTGCGCCGGAGCAGGGCTCACGCCCCAGGGATCGATGTTTGCGGCAATGGAATCCGCGCCGGTGCGGTCGAGCACCGTGATAAAATCATATTTCATAGTCCCTCCTGCGGCAGCTCCGTTTTTCGGATATGCCGTTTGGTTTATCATACCGGAAAGACAGAAATTTGTCAACTCCGGCAGGGGAGCGCTTTGTGACAATGACAGGAACGACCGATTTTTATGCGGCAGATTCCAGCAAAATATACAAGTTTTTTCCGAAACGGGTGTTGACAAATTGCGCGGGCGTATACTACAATAGCCGCAAAGGAGTGATCTTGTGAAGGTTCGTGTGATCGATAAACCCTGCCTTTTTGCGGAAACCGTCTATCTTTTATACTATTATATAAATGGAATAGCATATACAAGAGACTATGAGCGTGTAAACCGCAAATTCGGCCGCTACTTGCTCGAGAAGGAGGATCAGGGCCTGCAGCTGGCGCAGGAGCTGGATCGTATCTCCGCAGCCGTCACGCAGACGCTCGACCCGCATCAGGCGCGGCTGCGCTATTTTTTTGAAAAGCTGCCGGGAACGGATGAGAAGACCTGCTGCTGCCTTGCGCACACCATGCTCGTGGCCACGCCGCTCAACTGCACCGATATTGACTCGTTTGCCGCCGAGCTGCTGCGCACGTTCCGGTATATGTCGGGCATTGGCTTCAAGATCAACGACATGAACACCATGGGCCTCGTTCTGGAGCCGCTTGATCCGCAGGAGGAGCCGGAGCCGCTGCAGGTGCAGCTGGAACGGCTGCCATGCTCCATGGAGGCACGATGGGAGATCCTGCGCGTGCTGACGGAGTTCGAGACCTATCTGCGCGAGCTGACGGAGCTGCTCCGCCCGGTCGCCGAGCAGCTGGCGGCCGAAATGCAGGCGTTGACCGAGCGGAATCGCGCGCAGCTGGCCATCTGGGAAAAGTACTTCCAGACGCACTCCGTCGACACGTTCCAGCAGGAGATGTTCCGCGCGTCGTATCTCTTCACGCAGGAGATGCAGCCGGATGAGGTCTGGATCGCGCTGTGGAACTTCAACATGGTCGGCTTCTGGACGGAGTGGTTCGAGAGCGGCGGCAAGACCGTGCGTATTGCCTATCTCGGCGCGAACCTCAGCTTTGAATTTGCGGCGGCACATCAGGTCCGGCCGGATGCCGAGACACTGTGCGCCATGATGCGCGCCTTGACCGGTAAGGACAAGCTGGAGATCCTGCGGCGCTGTGCCGCAGAGCCGTTTTCGGCGGCGCAGCTTGCGGCCTCGATGAACCTGAACTCCGGCACGGTCTCCCGGAACGTCTACGGGCTTTACAAGCTCGGCTATCTGGAGACGCGCGGCGACGGTGAGCGCGTGAATTACATCACGCGGCCCGATGCGCTCGAACGCCTGTTCCGCTGGGTACTGGAATACGTCAGCGAACAGAAGTAAGATATGGCCCGTTCGGTACCTGACCGGTGCCGGACGGGTATTTTTTACCAAATTTTTACGCCGTCAGGACTATACGACTATTTATGAGACAAATATTAAAAATAAATGCTTGCGATTTTCCTGTGTTTATGGTAACATTGGGTAAGAGCTGTAAAAATTGCAGCTTGCCGCTGCAATACTGCCGACTCGGCAGGAACGGCGGGCCCGCATACCCGTCTCGGGTGCATCAAAAAGAAGGAGGAACAGAGATTATGAGAAGTAACGTTCGCCGGCTCTTTTCGCTGCTGCTGGCAGTCGCCCTGGTGCTCGGCCTGGGTCTGACCAGCGTCGCTGCGATCGAGAGCTCTCTCCTCACGCTTCAGGTCACATCCCAGCATGTGATCCGCGGCGATGAGGTCTGCGTCGCCGTGAACACGGAGGCAGACGGTGTCGTGGCAGACGGAAAGCTGACCTTTGCCTACGACAGCAAGAGCCTGAAGTTCGTCGGCGCAGAGGCAGGCGAGGCCTGGCCCGCAGGCACGGAGCTCAGCCTGAAGGTCAACTCCGGCAAGAAGGACGCCGTCGTTGCGGCATTTGCCGGTGCGAAGGCTGCCAAGGCCGGCACCGTCCTGACCCTCAAGTTCGAGGCACTGCAGGAGGGCAGAACGCAGGTCGTCCTGCAGGGCGGCTACATCAGCGGCGCGAAGGATGCAAAGCTGCAGTCCACCGCTACGCTGCTCGTCGAGTGCCCGGCTTCCCGCTTTACGGACGTCGATCGGAACGAGTATTATCACGAGGGCATCGACTTCGTCGTCAGCCGCGGTTACATGATCGGCATGGGCGGCGCGAAGTTCCAGCCCGATACCGAGATGAGCCGCGCCATGCTCGTCACCGTGCTGTACCGCATCGCAGGGGAGCCCTCCGTCAAGGGCACTGCACCGTTCCGCGATGTCGAGAAGAACAGCTGGTACACGAACGCTGTCATCTGGGCTTATCAGAACAACGTCACCAACGGCGTGAGTGCAACGGAGTTTGCTCCGGAGGAAAATGTCACCCGTGAGCAGATGGTCGCGTTCTTTGCGCGCTATGCCAAGCTTGCCGGTGTCGACACCACGGCAAAGGGCGATCTGAAGGCCTTTGCAGATGCCTCCAGCGTCAGCGCCTATGCCGTTCCCGCGATGACGTGGGCCGTTGAGGCCGGCCTCATCAAGGGCGTGGGCGAGAATAAGCTCGATCCCACCGGTAATTCCACCCGCGGTCAGGTGGCCACCGTCATCGTGCGGTATGCCACGCTGGTGCAGCACTGAGAAAGGGAGGAGCCGCAATGAAGAAAAGGATCCTGTCTCTGCTCCTTGCGCTGGCACTTGTTCTGACGGGCGTTCCCATGGCCTTTGCCACGGAGAGCGGCTTTGCAGACGGCAACGTCCCGGAGATCTCCACGGACGGCCCGGTGCAGCTCCCGAGCAGCAATATCGCTGAAGACCCGACTGTCGAGCCCGACGCGCAGCAGCCCGTTGAGGCTGGTGAGCCGAAGCTCGTGCAGAACGGCGAAGACCGCTTCTCCACACAGCTTGCCGAGAGCGAGCCCAAGGCGGACGAGGTTGTCACGTTCATCGTCGTCATGCAGAAGAGCCCGCTGCTCGTGGCAGGCTTCACGAAGGACGACATCGCCACCCGCGCGCCGAAGGCTGTCGCCTATGAGGCCGCGCTCCGTCTCGAGCTCAATGCGCTCAAGGCAAACCTCACGCAGAAGTTCCGCAATGACGCACAGTTCGAGCTGGGTTACACCTACACCATCGCTACGACCGGCGTGGCCGTAAAGACGGAGTACGGCAATAAGGAAGCCCTCGAGGCGCTTCCCGGTGTGGATCATGTCTACGTCGCCCCGACGTTCTCCCTGCCCGAGGAGGAGTCCACCCTGACGTCTGACGGTGAGCTGCAGCCCATGACCAGCAATGCCACCACCATGATCGGCGCCGATCAGCTCAATGCAACGGGCTTCACCGGCAAGGGCATGAAGGTCGCCATTCTGGACACCGGCATCGTGGTCGATCATCCGAACTTCGGCGCTCTGTCCGAGGATAAGCTCACCGAGAGCTCCCTGACGAAGGAAGGCGTCGATGCCATCTGGAACACGCTGAATGCGGGCCAGATGACGAGCCTGCGCAATTGCTCCTATTATAATAGTAAGCTCCCGTTCATCTTCAACTACTACACGCGCGATTTCGATGTTTCGCACGCAACGGCACAGCATGACCACGGCACGCACGTCGCCGGTATCACGGCTGCTAATAAGATCGAAGGCAGCAGTGTCATCGGTGTTGCGCCGGATGCCCAGATCATCGTCATGCAGGTCTTCTCCGCGGGCGGCGGCGCCGGCTGGGACACCATCATGGCCGGCCTTGAAGATTGCGTCCGTCTGGATGTCGATGCCTGCAACCTCTCCCTTGGTGCAGCCGGCGGCTTTACGACCGGCGACATGAGCAAAACGCTTGAGCTGTTCGAGAGCACCGATATCGAGGTCCTGATCGCTGCGGGCAACGAAACGAACGCTGCATATCAGAACCGCACCGGATGGAATCTCTCCCGTTCCGGCAACCCCGATGACGGCGTCGTCGGTACCCCGAGTACGCTTTCTGCCGCTCTGTCCGTTGCCTCCATCGACAACGACGGCGCAGAATCCCTGTACTTCACCGTGAACGGCCGCACCATCGGCTACAACGACACCGCAACGACGAACGCCACGAAGTTCCTGAGCAACTTCAAGGGCCAGTCTGTGAAATTCGTTCCGATCGGCGGTTACGGCGAGGCGAGCGACTATGAGAATGTGGATGTCAGCGGTAAGATCGCCCTGGTTTCCCGCGGCTCCAGCTCCTTCCCCGACAAGCAGGCCGCTGCACAGGCTGCAGGTGCGATCGGCATCGTGGTCTACAACAATGCCTCCGGCATGCTCAACATGCAGATCAATGACGGCGGCGATAACATCCCCGCAGTCTTTATCTCCAAGGCAGACGGCGAGTACATGAAGGCGCAGTTCGCCGAGGGCGTCAAGACCCTGACATGCTGCAACGGCGACCTCGTGCAGGTCAAGCGCGACCGCACTCTCAGCGACTTCTCCTCCTGGGGCGTCACCCCGGACCTGAAGCTGAAGCCGGAGATCGCCGGTGTCGGCGGCAACATCTATTCCACCCGTGATCCGAGCATCGCAGGCTCCAACTACGGCCTTATGAGCGGTACGTCCATGGCGACCCCGCAGATCGCCGGTGCGATGGCTGTTCTCATGCAGTATCTGCGCCAGAACTATCCGCAGTATCAGGAAGCAGAGCTCCGTCAGGTTGCTGCGAACCTCATGATGAGCACGGCGGATCCCATCCTCGATTCCAACGGCCTCGAGGTCTCCCCGAGAGGCCAGGGCGCCGGTCTTGCCAACCTTGTCAAGGCAACAAGCTCCCTTGCCTATCTGTCCAACGCGCAGGCTTATGAGAACCGCGCCAAGGCGGAGCTGGGCGACGACGACGCCAAAAACGGTGTCTACACGTTCCCGTTCACTATCAACAACATGTCCGGTGAGAAGGATCTGACCTATACGTTCAATGCCTCCATTCTCACCGAAACTGTCGTGACCTACACCAACGGCACGTTCATCGGCCACGCTCCCTATGCGCTGGGCGCTTCCCTGACCGTGGCCGGTGCGACCGAGTCGAACATTATGAAGTATGACTTCAATGACGACGGCGAGATCACGACGGCCGACGCCCGCGTCCTGCTGCTGCACGTCACCGACGATGCTCCCATCGCTGAGGACAATGTGCATTATGCCTATCTGGACGTCAATGGCGACGGCACCGTCAACAAGGATGATGTCGATGTCATCACGGCCTACTGCGCAGAGCTTGAGGTCAGCACCGATCTGACGGAGAATGCCGTCATTTCCGGCACGGAAGCGCTCGAGAGCGTCACCGTTCCGGCTGGCGAGTCCGTCACCCTGACTGCCACCATCACGCTGACCGCGGAAGACAAGGCCTATCTCGACGCATCCTTCGAGAACGGCATGTATGTCGAAGGCTTCCTCTATGTGAAGTCCGCCACGGATGACACGACCGACCTCGAGATGCCGTTCCTCGGCTTCTACGGCGACTGGTCTCAGGCTCCTGCGTTCGACTCTGCTGACGAAGACGAAGCCAGCCTGTATCCGCTCAGCATTTTCACGAACAATGCCGCCATCGGCACGAACCCGTACATCCGTACCGGCGCTTCCGGCGACGAGTACAATGCCTTCTCCTATGCCAACCCGCTTGCCGAGATCGACGTCGGCCTGCTCCGCAACCTGAAGAAGATCAACTTCCAGGTTAAGGATAAGGTCACGAACGAGGTCTACTTCGACCTGACCGGCGAGTATATGGCAAAGTCCTACTATAACTCCGGCTACGGCCAGATCATCCCGCTGTATGTTCTGGCAGAGGAAGGCGAGGTCTGGAACGGCCTTGACAAGAACGACAACAAGCTGCCCGACGGCACGACCGTCACCTACACTGCCAGTGCATGGCTCGATGACGGCGACGACGTGATGGACGATTCCTTCTCCTTTGATGTCACGCTGGACGACAAGGCTCCCGTTGTGGAGAATGAGGCGACCCTCCAGCAGGATCTCAAGATCGAGAACGGCAAGGTCCTTCTTCCGCTGAAGCTCAACGACAACCAGCACATCGCGGCCCTGATCTTCGTCAACAACGACGGCATCATTATGGGCAAGTACGAAGTCAAGAATGAGCCGGGCAAGACCTTTACCCAGGACTACGACATCACCGGCTTCGGCCCCGACTTCACCATCGTTGTGGCGGACTACGCCTGCAATGAGACGGAAATCGATGTCTCCCTTGACCTCGGCGCAATGGCCGATCAGAAGCCTGCCATGCAGAAGCTGAGCTCTGACCGCCTGTATGGCTGCGAGACGTTTGACCGCGCTGCCGTTGAAGGCGGCTGGTTCAGCGCCAACAAGGCAGACATGAGCGACTACCGCAACGAGACGTTCGACAGCTCGAACCGCTATTATTCTGCAGAGTACGTCAACGGCTACCTCGTGGCCCAGCGCGCAACGGACGGCGCGGTCGTGCTTGTTACCCCGTACAACACCTACTGGGGTTCTCAGACCCTCGTCACTCAGTCCGGCAAGGTCGGTGACAGCGGCTTCAAGGTCCTGTACGACATGGCACTCGACTATTCTGACAAGGGCAAGAGAGATTCGGATACGGTCAGCAACCACCTCTACGCTGTCGGCTGGAACTATGAAGGCGACCGCGACGGCGACGGCAAGGATGACGGAAGCAACGCTCTCTTCCAGATCAGCTTCTACTCCAACGGCTCCATCTCCCTTGAGAAGATCGCCGACATCACCGGCTCTGACGGTGAGATCCTGACCCTCGGCTGCACGACGGAAGGCCAGCTTTACGGCATTTCTACCGCCGGTAAGCTCTACAGCCTCGAGCGCGACGGCGTGTGCACCTACATCGGCACGACCGATTTCGTAAACTACGCCAACTACTCCGGCTGCAATGTCATCCAGTCCATGGGCTATGATCACAACACCGACACGATGTACTGGTATGCACACAGCCAGACGGCTGCAGGCAACACCTACATCAATGTCTGCATGACCTACAAGGTCGACCTTGCCACCGGCAAGTGCACAGAGGTCGGCACCTACGGCCCCGGCGGCCAGACGTCCCTGTTCGTTCCGACCGACAAGACGTCCGACCTGTTCACCATCGGCGTGGATCCGCAAGAGCGCTTCCAGCTCTCCCCGTATCAGCTTACCATGACGCAGGGCCAGCGCAAGCGCTTTGAGGTCGAGTGGAATCCGTGGAACGCTAAGGCAAGCGAACTGACCTGGGCCTCCGCGGACGAGACCATCGCCACCGTCACACAGCAGGGCTTCGTCACCGCCGTAGGCGAGGGCGAGACCGAGATCACCGCGACTGGCAAGGTCTGGGATCCTTGGCACTGGGATGAAGAAACCAGCTCCACCGTCCCGCAGTGGGTCGATTACACCGCGACCGCTACGGTCCGCGTCGTTGGCTCCGCAGAGGCCATCTACACCTATATTGTGGCGGACTACAAGAACGCCGCCAATGGCTTTACCTGGGTTACGTTCTCCGACAAAACGCCCACGCAGCTCACGCAGATCGCAAAGCAGAAGCTTACGGTCGTCGGCATCGACGGCGAGGAGAGCACGACCGATGCCATGTGGCAGGGTGCAGCCTACTACAACGGCTATGTCTACGCAGTCGTGAAGGAAGCCCGCGCTATGGATGACAGCACGTTCGGCGTCGGCACGTCCCTCTACCGCTTCAAGGTCAACAAGGGCGAAACCCCGGATAAGACCACGTTCGGCGATATCGAGTTCATCGGCTTCACCGCAGGCGTCGAGCTCGGCAACATGGGCTTCGATTACAACACCGGTCGTATGTACGCGGTCGATCTTACGAACGGCGGCCTCGCCATTGTCGACCTCGACACCGGCGCGATCGACCTGCTCGGCACCTACTCCGGCGAGATCGGCGGCCCGGCGATCACCCCCGCCATGACCGTCACTGCAGAAGGCTACATCATCGTCTCGGATATGTCCGGCAACCTCTACATGGTCGATGCCGACACCCTGAGCACGACGAAGCTCGGCTCCCTCGGTCAGGATACCTGGTACTATGCTTCTATGATGTATGACTACAACACTGGAAACATCTACTGGAACCCCTGCATGAATGCCGGTTCTTCTCCGCTGTGCCTCGTCCGCATCGACCCGCAGGAATGGGATCCCGACAAGCTCGAAGCGACGATCGTGAAGATCGGCAACGTCTCCACGAAGTCTGGCGTTGAGTCCACCGCAATGTTCACCATTCCGGAGAATGAGCCGGAGACGAAGCACATCCCCGTTGAGGGCATCGAGATTACGAACGGCGACAGTGTCACCGGCCTTGTCGGCGGCACGCTGCAGCTCGATACCGTCACGACCCCGGTCCGCCCGACTGTCCGTACCCGCACCTGGACCAGCAGCAACCCCGATGTCGTCACCGTTGACCGCTTTGGTGTTGCCACGTTCCACGGCGTCGGCACGGCGACCGTCACGGTCTCCATCACGAACAAGAATCCCGAGGTCGAGGGCGGCCCGTTCACGGACAGCATCGACGTCACGGTCTACGCCTCCGCAGGCACGTTCCTCTCGTTCCTGAACGACGACCAGAACGGCGGCAGCGGCTACTATGACTTCTGGCTGCAGGTCCCGGACAACAACCTGAGAACCTGCCCGGTGACGACCTCTGCCATCGGTACTTACTCCCTGCGCACCGGCGCTTACTATGACGGCTGTGTCTACGCCTACAACTCCAAGGGCGACTTCTACCGCTTCGATGCTTCGGATATTTCGTCCTACACGAACCTCGGCAGCGTCAACCTCGACGTGGAGACCGATCAGGTCACCGGCATGGCCATGGACTACACGACCGGCACCATGTACGGCCTGACGCTCAGCGGCAAGCTTGTGACGATCAACCTCGATAACGGCGCCGTCACCGAGATCGCGGCGACCTCCGAGAAGGTCACGGCTCTTGCAATCGACAAGAGAGGCGTCCTCTACGCAGCCGGAAGCACTGCCATCGGCGTGGAGGCGAAGCTCTACACCGTCGATCCGAAGACAGCTGCCTGCACCTTCGTCATGGATATCCCGGGCGCTCAGGTTGGCACCGGCAGCACCTACTACGGCAGCATGTCCTACAACGCACAGATGACCTATGACTTTGGCACGGATCGTCTGTACCTGCATGCAACGTATCACACGAAGCAGCTGGCCATGAGCAACGGCATGTACATGTTCATGCTGGGCGAGGGCACGCCTGAGCTCGTGAACCTCGGCAAGATCTCCGTCCAGACCGCTCCCGGCCGTACGACGAAGCAGGGCGATGCCTATCTCGGCCTCCTGTGCTCCATCCCGACCGCAGAGCAGACACCTGTCGGCAAGGTCAATGGCATCCTGCTGAACAAGACTGTCGGCCGTCTGGCCCTTGGCGAGTCCTTCCAGCTTACCGGCAAGGTCCGCCCGTCCAACGCGGCGAACCAGGCCATCACCTGGAGCTCCTCCGATGAGAACGTCGCGAAGGTCGATGCAAACGGTCTGGTCACGTCCGTTGCCGCAGGCAACGTCGTCATCACCGCCACGAGCGTTGAGACCGGCGTTACTGCCACCTGCACGCTGACTGTGGTCGACATGACCGGCAAGCCTGTTTCCACGGCTTACACGGTCTCCGCCAAGCACGACGCCCTCTACAGCTTCAACCCCGAGCTGCCGGACTCCACGGCGACTGAGGTCGCGACCTTCAGCGGCGGCACGAACATCACGGGTCTTGCCTATGACTACGAAGGCGGCCTGTACTATGTCGTCAACGAAGGCGGCCTGCCCTACATCTACTACTACGACCTCACGTCGAAGCAGACCACGCTGAAGGGCCAGGTCTACACCTTCACCGATGCCAACGATCTCGCGTATGACCCGGTAAATAAGGTGCTGTATGTTGTCGCGGGCTTCTACCTGTTCCAGTTCAATCCGTCCCGTATGGATCCCACGCAGCTGAACTACTGGTCGGCCTACCGCGATATGTCTGGCATGACGAACATCCCGTCTCCGCGTACCGTTGCCTGCAAGGACGGCAATGTCTATGTCCTCGCCAGAGGCTATGGCAATACCGAGCTCATCCGCGCGGATGTGGATCTCACCACATTCACGAAGCTTGCGGAGGTCGACCTCATGGTCGAAAACCGCCTCAACGAAATGGACTACGATCCGACGACCGGCCTGTTCTATGTGACCGACTCGGCACATCGCCTCTACTCCTTCGATGAGACCGGCGCGATCACGCTGATCGACACCGTTGGCGGCGGTCTGGACCTCAACGGTCTGACCATCGTTCCCGCTGACAAATAAGCGAAAATCAAGCGTTGCCGCCCTGTCCCTCGGGACAGGGCGGCAAGACTATCAGAAAAGCCGAAAGGCTTTTCTGATAAAAGATTGCAGTCCATTGCGCGCACGAATCGCCCGCCTTTGACGGGCGATTCGCACACTTACGGACTGAGCTGTATTTTCTCCGACGTGCACGCCGCCGGAGAAAATGATCCCATTTTATTCGCCGCCGGCGGGCGGCGCAC
>NZ_JBBMFF010000153.1:0-1309 GCF_040096185.1 Faecousia intestinalis
GCCACGGCCCCTTCGGGGCCTCGCAATGGCACGTCAGGCGGGTGCAGCGGTACACCAGCGCTCTTCTGCCGTTGAATTGTCCTCCACAAGGCGGTCACTACCCGTAAAGGGCACGCCGCATCCGTAAGGCGGCAAAGCCGCCAACGGCTGCGCAGTGACCGCCGCTACAGACGCAATTGGTGCGTGCAATTTTAACGATAGCCGGTACGGGTCGGAAGTGCGCAGCCGGACCCGGCTGTCCGCTCCCCCACAATGCACGACCGGCGATCTGGCATAACTTCCCACTTTCCATTTTCCCCCTGCACACGCCCGTCCCTGCCTGACGCCGCCCATGGATTCGCAGTTGCAAACCGGCGGCGGTTCTGCTACAATGGGCAGGAAAAGGGGGCGTTTGCCATGCTGGATGTGTGCGATCCGCGCGTGATCCGCGCGCTGCTTGAAAAATACGGATTTCATTTTTCCAAGGCGAAGGGACAGAATTTCCTGACGCAGCGGTGGGTGCCGCAGCGCATCGCGCAGGAGGCCGGCATTGACCGCTCAACCGGCGTGCTGGAGATCGGCCCCGGCTTCGGCCCGCTGACGCAGGAGCTGTGCCTCCGTGCCGGGCGTGTGACGGCCATCGAGCTGGACACGACGCTCCGCCCCGTGCTGGCGGAGACCGTGGGCGAGTTCGACAACCTCACCATCCACTTTGCCGACGCCATGAAAATGGACCTACCGGCCCTTGTGCAGGCGGAATTCCCCGGCCTGACGCCCGCCGCCTGTGCCAACCTGCCGTATTATATCACGTCTCCGGTCCTGACGCGCCTGCTGGAGAGCCGCTGCTTCTCCGCCGTGACCGTCATGGTGCAGAAGGAGGTCGCGCGCCGCATCTGCGCCGCGCCCGGAACGGCGGACTACTCCGCGTTCTCCATCCTCTGCCAGTACCACGCCGCGCCGGAGCTGCTGTTTGACATCCCGGCCTCGTGCTTCATCCCGCAGCCGAAGGTGACGAGCGCCGTCGTCTGCCTGCGCACGCGGCCCGCGCCCGCGGACATCCGCGACGAGGTGCTGTTCTTCCGCACGGTGCGCGCCAGCTTTGCCCAGCGCCGCAAGACGCTCGTCAACGGGCTGGCCTCCGGCTTCCCGCAGCTGACAAAGGCGGAGCTGACCGACGTGCTGGCCGCATGCGGTCTGCCTGCCAATGTCCGCGGCGAAACGCTCGGCCTCGAGGGCTTCGCCGCCCTGTCCAATGCCATCGGGGAAAGGCTGTAGGGTTCCAGTCGTGCGTTGTAGGGGAGCGGCATGCCCCTCCCGGCGCAATGCTGCC
>NZ_JBBMFF010000154.1:0-1970 GCF_040096185.1 Faecousia intestinalis
CTTATAGAACCCCTCCGGGATGTGCTGGTAGCTTTCGGCGTAAGAAACAGCGGCGGTGATGTAGCTTTTCAGCAAGGCATCATCCGCCGTATGTTCCAGTATGAGGTTGGCTTTCACTTTGGAGAGAAGCTCGTCCATCACCACCGCCTCCTTTCATTAGGTGCCGGAAGAGGCAGTGCCCTTCTGCTGCAGCACCTTGATAGCTTCGGGCAGAATGAGCTTGCCGTCCAGGCGCTTGGATGCGATGAAACCGATCTGACCGGTCTCCGCAAAGCGCTCGTTCAGACGCTTGAAGGTAATACCCAGGCGGTCGCCGATCCAGTAGTAGTTGAAGTCGCCGAAAGCAACGGTCTTCTGACCGGCCGCCAGCTCCGGCGCATAGGGAGAGGTGTAGATACGCTTGCCAAGCAGCGTATCGTAACCGCCCTCATGCAGAGCAGGCTGCCACAGATACTGACCGTTGGAGTCCTTCAGCTTGCGGATGTTCTTCATGGTGGAGTCGTTCAGAAGCCACACGGCGTTCTTGCGATAGGCGCTGTTCAGAGAGTAGAACAGGTCGATCAGCTCGTCGGCAGTAATGGCAGTTGCGGAAGCCGCCGTGACGCCAAGCTGACCGCCGCCCGTGGCATTGAAAATACCCGTGGGCTTGCCGCTGCTGTCGCCGGTGAGGAACGCCTCTTCCTCCTTGTTGCCGATGCGACGGGCAAACTCCGTACGGAAGTAGGCTTCCAGGTCAAAGGCAGAGTCGTTCAGAAGCTCCTCGGACACCTTGATCATGGTAGCGACCTTGTGTGCGCCGATGAGCTGCTGACCGAAAGCATCGTCGCCTTCGGGAATGGTGCCTTCCTCATCGACCCATGCGGCAGTGCCCTTGGTGGCGACGATGGGGATCTTGTGGCTGCCGGACGCAGTGGTAATGACATGAGCCAGGCTCCTGACCACATTCTCGGCTTCGAGGGACTGCACCAGCGTCTGCTCGAATTCATCGGGGACGAGGTAGCCGCCCTCACTGTCCACACCTTCCTGCAGAGCGTTGCGGATCTCTGCGGTCAGCATACCACCCTTGGTACGGGCCTGCGCCCAGAACGCCTTCTTATAGGTATCGGAGGCACGACCGGTCTTGGTGTCCACCTTTGCCGTATCGGGCTTCTGCGTGATGGGGGTATTGACCGGAGTGTTCAGCTCACGCTCGAAAGCGTCCAGACGCTCCTGGCGCTCGATCTCGCGGCCGAGGTCGACGATCTCCTGTTCCATCTTCTCATAGGTGGCGGTGTCTTCGACGGAGAGGACGCCTTTATCGCTTCTGTGGGAGTCGAGAAATGCCTTCGTCTGCTCCCAGGTCTTTGCACGCTGTGCGCGCAGTTCGTTGATCTTACTCATTGTTTGTATCCTCCTTAAGGTTTGATAAGTGCGAGTCTCTTTTCGAGCTCGGAGATGGGTGTGCCTGCACTTTTCGCAGGTTTGGACGGGGTGTGGTGGCTCTTGACCTTGGACATGAGCGAGTTGGTGACGGCTCTGCGGCTGAACACGAAGCTGTCCTTCGCAGCGCTGCATTCGCCGTCTGCTTTGAACAGCAAATCGTCGGCAAAGCCAAGCTCCACAGCCTTGTTGGCATTCATCCAGGTCTCGGCATCCATGAGGTGGCTGAGCTTGGCACGGGACAGGCCGGTCTTGATCTCGTAGGCATTGATGATGCTTTCCTTGACTTCGGAGAGCATATCGATTGCCTTCTGCATCTCCTCGCTGTCACCGATAGCGACCGTCAAGGGATTGTGGATCATCATGAGTGCCGTGGGCGACATGAGCACCTTCGTACCTGCCATCGCAATGACGGATGCGGCAGAGGCAGCAATGCCGTCGATCTTGACTGTGACGTCGCCGTGGTAGTCCATCAGCATATTGTAGATTTGGGCGGCTGCCACGCAGTCACCACCGGGCGAGTTGATCCAGACGGTGATATTCCCGGAGCC
>NZ_JBBMFF010000155.1:0-15419 GCF_040096185.1 Faecousia intestinalis
TCTATAATACAAGGAAACCGTCAGGGTGTCCTTTCGCGTTCCATAACCCGCCGCAGCGGCAGAATTGCAAAATAATACTGCAAAATTCTATTTTGCAATTCTGAAGGCAGCTTGGCGAAAAAGTCCAAAGGGACTTTTTTGACAAGCTGCGCGCCGCCGAAAAGTCTGTTTTCCGTTACGCCTCCGCCTGCTCGTCCCAGCCGCGGCAGACATCCACCCACGCCGAGAAGCCGGAATACTGCTCCAGCTCCGGCAGCGTCAGGGCGATGGCGCTGTTCGGGCTGCCGCAGGCGGGATAGACCGTCTCGAACCGCCGCAGGGAGACGTCGAGATAGACGTTCACGTTCTCCGGCACGGCAAACGGGCACACGCCGCCGACCGGGTGGCCGATGAGCGTCAGCACCTCGTCCGGCGTCGGCATTTTCGCCTTCTTGGCAAACCGAGCCTTATACTTTGCATTGTCGATGCGCGCGTCTCCGGCCATGACGATCACCATCGGCGTCTCGCAGACCAGAAACGCCAGCGTCTTGGCAATATGGCAGGGCTCGCAATGCAGGGCCGCGGCGGCCTCCGCCACTGTCGCGCTGGAAACCGGGAATTCCAGAACGCGGTCCTCCATACCGAACCCGGCAAAATAGGCCTTTACTTTCTCTACAGACATGGTGTTTTCACTCCGTTTCCGTATGCTGCGCGCGCAGGGCGGCGTCATACAGCTGATTTTTGGCAAGGCCCGTCTCCGCAGCGACCTGCCGGACGGCATCCTTGCGGCTCAGGCCCTCTGCCAGAAGCGCCTGCACGCGCATAAGTGCCTCCTCCTCCGAAACGGGGCCGCTCTCCTGCTGCTTCGGCGCGCCCTCAACGATCAGAACATACTCGCCGCGCGGCGGCTGGGTCTCATAATAGGCGACGGCGCCGTCGAGCGTCAGGCGCAGGACCTCCTCATGCAGCTTTGTGAGCTCGCGGCACAGGGAAATACGCCGTTCCCCGCCGAAGGCCGCCGCCAGATCGCGCAGCGTCGCGCACAGCTTGTGCGGGGCCTCGTAGAAGATCATCGTGCGCTGCTCTGCGCGCAGGGAATCCAGGTGCTGGGCGCGGTTCTTCTTCGTCGTGGACAGGAAGCCCTCAAACGTGAAGCGCCCCGTCGGCAGGCCGGACATGCTCAGCGCCGTGATGGCGGCGCAGGGGCCGGGGATGGCGCTGACCGTCACGCCCGCCTCCGCGCACAGGCGGACCAGATCCTCGCCGGGGTCGGAGATGGCCGGGGAACCGGCGTCCGACACGAGCGCGCACGTCTCGCCCGCCAGAATGCGCTCGACGATGCGCGGGCCGCTTGCCGCCTTGTTGTGCTCATAATAGCTGACGAGCGGCTTTTTCAGCTCCAGATGGTTCAGCAGCCGCAGCGTCACCCGCGTGTCCTCGGCCGCGATAAAATCCGCCTGCGCAAGCACCTCGCGGCAGCGCTCGGAGATATCGGACAGATTGCCGATCGGCGTCGGCACAAGATAGAGCATCGCGCTCATGGGCAGTCTCCTTTCGCATGACGGGCGGCGCGCAGGGCTTCGCGCTCCGTTCCGTCCGTCTCATATTCCAGCAGCTCCGGCAGCAGCGTCAGGCCGGGCCGCCCGCCCCGCCTTGCCTCGAGCAGCAGCAGGCTGACGGGGCTTTCGGCATTGTGGCGTACCGGCTGCAGCCGCTTCGGCTCCAGCCCGGCCGCGCGCAGGGCGCACAGCAGGTCGCACAGGCGCTCCGCCCGGTGCACCAGCGCAAACCGCCCGCCGGGCGGCAGCAGCCACGCGGCAGCCGCACACAGCTCTGCCAGCGTCAGGCACTGCTCCGTGCGGGCCACGGCGCTGTTCCGGCCAGCCTTGCCGCTGCCCACGGGAAAATAGGGTGGATTGGCGATCACGCAGGAAAAATCCCCCGCCGGAAGGAGCGTGCGGATGCGCCGCACATCGCCCTCCAGAACGGTCAGCCGCTCCTCCAGCCCGTTGATGCGGACGTTCTCCTGCACGGCGCGGCAGGCCTCCGGCCGCAGCTCGATGCCCGTGACCGTGCAGGACGGATCGCGCGCGCAGAGAAGCACACCGAGCGTGCCGCAGCCCGCGCCGAGATCCGCCACACGCGCCCGCGGCGGCAGCGTCAGGAAGTCCGCAAGCAGCAGAGAGTCCGCGCCGAGCGGCACCTCGCCCTCCGGGATGCGGAGCCGCAGCCCGTTCCACAGATCGTGTTCCATGGTCGCCCCCCATCACGAATTACGAATTACTAATTACTAATTAAAAACCGGTCTGCGCAAGACTGCACAGGCCGGTTCCGTAAATTACGTTACGCAGTTCCGCACGAGCTTCCGTGGAGCATACGGCGGAAGGACTCCGCCGTATGCCGGATGTAATCGTGTAGGATCTTCTTACTCCTCGACAATAGCCTGAACGGGGCAAGCATCTGCACAGGTGCCGCAGCCAACACAGGTATCGGCATCGATGACGTACTGGTCCTCACCCTCAGAGATCGCATTCATCGGGCACTCGCCAGCGCAGGTTCCGCACTTCAGGCAGCTGTCGGTGATCTTGTATGCCATGGGTATCTCCTCCTATTACAAGTAGTATCCCCATTTTATCATGTTTTTGGGAAAATGCAATGGGGAAATTCGGAAAGGCAAACTTTTTTCGACGGGTTTGAACCGGGCACAGGCGGGCTAGAATCCCAATGTTGAGGGGAGGGAGCGATTTGGCAAAACGGGACCTGCCGCCGGAGCTTTCGGCCGCGCTCCGGCTGGCATGGGCGCTGGCCGCCCGGCTGGGGCACGCCTGCGTCGGCACGGAGCACCTGCTGCTGGCACTCGCCATGCAGCCCCAGGGGGCCGACGGGCGGCTGCTGCACTGGGCCGGTCTGACCGGGCCGGAGATCGCTGCGGCCGTCCTTCGCCTGCACGGGCGCGGAGCACCGTCGGACGTTCTGCCGCAGGGGCTGACGCAGGCCGCGCGCCGCGCCGTTTCCCGCGCGCTGAACGGCCCGGAGCGACTCCTGACCGCGCTGCTGCGGGAGAGCGGCTGCTCAGCCGTGCGCCTGCTGGAGCACTGCGGCATCTGTCCGCAGCAGCTTTTTACCCAACTATGCGAGGGCGAGCTTGCCCGGAAGGAGCGAAGCATGCAGAACACAAGACTGCTGGATCAATTTGGCATAGATATGCTCGAGCGCGCCGGAAAGCAGGAGCCGGTCATCGGCCGGAGGCAGGAGATCGAGACCGTCCTGCAGATCCTCTCGCGGCGGCACAAAAACAATCCCGCCCTCATCGGCGAGCCGGGCGTCGGCAAGACGGCCATCGTGGAGGGCGTGGCGCAGTATCTCGCCGCCGGGACCGTGCCGGAGCCGCTGCGCGGCAAGCGCCTTTATGCGCTGGACATGGCCAGCGTCATCGCAGGCACAAAGTACCGCGGCGAATTTGAGGAGCGCGTGCGCGACATTCTGGCCGAGGTGCGGCGCGTGCAGAACGTCATCCTGTTTGTCGACGAGATGCACACCCTCGTCGGGGCCGGTGCGGCGGAGGGCGCCATCGATGCGGCCAACCTGCTCAAGCCCGCACTCGGCCGCGGCGAACTGCAGCTTATCGGCGCGACGACGCTGCGCGAATACCGCAGCAGCATCGAAAAGGACGCCGCGCTGGAGCGGCGCTTCCGCACGGTGCAGGTGCGCGAGCCGACGCCGGAGGAGACGCGCGAGATCCTGGCCGGGCTGTGCCCCGGTCTGGAGGCGCACCACCATGTCTCCATCCCGCAGGAAGCCGTTTCCGCCGCCGTAGAGCTGTCGTGCCGCTATTTGACGGATAAATTTCTGCCCGACAAGGCCGTGGACCTGCTCGACGAGGGCGCGGCCTGTGCGCGCATGCGCCAGCTCGGCAGCCGCACGCCGGATGAGGAGCAGGCCCTGCAGGCCGCCGTGCGCGCCGGAAAATATGAGCGGGCCGCCGCCCTGCGCGACCGTCTGCGGCGGCGCGGCCAGCCCGGCCGGACGGTCTCCGTGCAGGACATCGCCGCAGCCGTTTCGAGCCGCACGGGCATTCCCGTCGGGACGATCTCCCGGACGGAGCGGCAGCGCCTGCGCACGCTGGAGCAGACGCTCTCCGCCCGCGTCATCGGGCAGGAGGAGGCCGTCCATGCCGCGGCAGAGGCCGTGCGGCGCGGACGCAGCGGCCTTGCCGAGCAGAAGCGCCCCGCGGCAGCCATGCTGTTCCTCGGGCCGACGGGTGTCGGCAAGACGGAGCTGTGCAAGGCGCTGGCCGAGGCCGTCTACGGCAGCGAGGACGCGATGATCCGCGTGGACATGTCGGAATATATGGAAAAATTCACGGTCTCGCGCCTTATCGGCGCGCCGCCGGGCTACATCGGCCACGACGAGGGCGGCGAGCTGTCCGAACGTGTGCGCCGCAGGCCCTACAGTCTTGTGCTGTTCGACGAGCTGGAAAAGGCGCACCCGGACGTCTGCGGTCTGCTGCTGCAGGTCATGGAGGACGGCTTCCTGACGGATTCCGGCGGGCGGCGCATCGATTTCCGCAACACGATGCTCGTGATGACCTCGAACCTCGGCGTGCGCGGCGGCGGAGGGCTCGGCTTCGGCGCGCAGGCGGAGGACGGCGCTCTGCGCAGCCTGCGGGAACATTTTTCGCCGGAATTCCTCGGGCGCATCGACTGCGTGGCGCGCTTTCAGCCGCTTGATGCAGCAGCGCTTGAGCAGATCGCACAGCAGCAGCTCACAGCCCTGCAGCAGCGTGCAGAGCGCCTGCACGTCCGGCTGGAGCTGCCGGACGGTCTTGCCCGCAGCTTTGCCCTGCGCAGCCGGGACGGCCGGGGCGGCGCGCGCGAGATCCGCCGCCTTGTCCGCCACGAGATGGAGGCCCCGCTTGCAGCCCTGCTGCTCGGCACACACGCGCCGGAGCAGGTGCGCGTAGACCTGCAGGACGACCGCCCGGTCTTCCCCGTCTCCTGAGAAAACCATGCCGGAGAGAACCGCTTGGGTCCTCTCCGGCACAGTTTTTATTGTTCCGTTTCCTCCGTTTCGCGGCGGCCGAGCTTATGCTTCGTGCCGTCCGGCTCCACGATATAGGTGTTCTCCAGCTGCGCCGTCAGGTTGCGGCGGACGGCTGCGATATACTGCTGGCGCAGCAGGTCGCGCTCCGCCGTTTCCTCCGGCGTCAGGCCGGTCGTCTTTGCCTTCCGGGCAAGCTCATTGATACGCTTGACAAGCTCTTCCATATGATTTGCTCCCTTCTCAGCCCACGGCGAACGACAGCAGCGCGTCCACGCTTCCGCTCGTCAGCGAAACAGCGCTGACCTCGTCCGGCGCGCAGGCATACAGATAATCGCCTTCAAAGAAGAAGGCCGTTCCGGAATGCACGCTGATCTCCGGGCGCGAGACCTCGGTGATCGCGTCGCCCAGCCGGAACAGGTGGGACGTGTGGTCATAGCACACGAGCGCCCACGCGGCATCCTGCGACACGGCGGCGTAGACCGCGCCGCCCGCATAGGTCCCCAGCTCCTTCACAAGGCCCGTGGCCGAGACGCTCCCGCCGCCCATCGCCATGGTGGAGATGGCAAGGCTCATACCGTTCGCGCCGTTCGCGCCGCTCAGATCCATCAGCATGCCTTCGGCCGGGAGCAGCACATTGAACAGTTCGCTCAGGCCGGAGACCTCCGCCAAAGCGGGCTTCGTCGGGTTGGAGAGGTCGATGGCCGCAAGCGGTGTGTCCGCATCGAACATTGCGAGCAGGCAGTAATTGCCGCTGAAGCGCGCCGCGCTGAGCGAGGCATCCGGCAGCAGATCGCTGCCGTCTGCGATCTGCTGCAGGGAGAGGTCCAGCACGTTCAGCGCTGTACCGCCATTCTGGCTCTGATCGAGGCGGTTCGTCCAGCCGTAGGTCTTGTCCTCAAAGAGCTGATACTGCGACGAGGACAGCGAGTTCACGACATACAGTGCGTTTGCCTGTGCATTGAGTTCCCAGGCCGCGACCTCGCCCGCCAGCGGCTTCGAGGCCAGCATCGTCAGATCGGCGTCCGCCGTCAGGCGCAGGAGCTCCGTTGCGGCATTGATGGCGTGGTTCGTGACGGAATAGTGGTCTTTCTTATAGGCGTCGCCGTGCGACTCCATGCGGATGCTGCGCGCAAGAAACACCCCCTGCTCCGAAACGCAGACATGGTCGATCGTTCCCGTGAAGGCGCGCACGCCGCTGCGCTGCGCATCGGCCAGCGAAATGGCGGACACGATGCTGAACGTCGGCGCGTCGAGCGCGGAGGAGAGATAGAACTGCGCAGCGGGCACAGCCTCGCTTTCGGCATTGTCGCCGATCTGCGGCATGGAGGCTGCGCTCCCGCTTGCCTCATCGAGGTCCGCCGTGCCCGAGGAGACGAGGAACAGCAGGCCGTTTGCCGTGCCGATGCCCTCGTAAAGGCCGTCCTGCGAGAACGTGCGCAGCAGGGTCGGTGTCGACGGCTCCGAGATGTCATACAGCCGCAGATGGCACACGTCGCTGCCGCTCAGGTCACTGTCCATCGACGAAGCCGTCGTCACAACGGCAAGCCGGTCGCCCTCCACGAGCAGGGCGTTGGCGAATTCATAGGAATCCTCCGAGGACGTTCCCGATGAAATATCCAGCGTATTGAGCTGCGTCGTGCTGGCCCCGGCGGCGCGCAGGATGCGCAGCTCGCTGTTGCTCAGCACATAGATATAGCCGTCGTGCAAGGCCGTCGTGGCGCTTGCATCGCCCGCGAACTGCACTGTGGCCATTTCGCCGTCCGCGGAATCCGGCGCAGCCTCCGAGATGCCGGTGTAATTGCCGAGTGCCGTGCGGACCTCCATTTCATTGCGGGCCGCGACCGGAGCGGTGATGCTGTCAAGCGAAAGCTCCGGCATATCCTCGCTGCCGCAGCCTGCCAGAACCCCGATGGGCAGAACGGCGGCAAGCAGCAGCGCGATCCAACGTTTCTTCATGATATTACCTCCAATTGGCCTGCGGCGGTCTGCCGCCGCAATGACAACATCATACCTTTTTCGCGCCCGTCTGTCAAGAATACACTTGTCATGCGGGGGTATATGGCATATAATGAACATAGAAAACAGGGAGGAACGAGCATGAAAGTACTGGTGATCGGCGGCGGCGCATCCGGCCTGACGGCGGCGCTGACCGCTTCGGAGGACCCGCACAGCGACGTCCATCTCGCCGAACGGCAGGCGCGCGTCGCGCGCAAGCTGCTGGCGACCGGAAACGGCCGCTGCAATCTCACGAATCGGGACATGGATCTGTCGCACTACCACGGCACGGCGCCGCAGTTCTGCCTGCCCGCGCTGGAAGCCTTCGGCGTGGAGCAGACGCTGGCATGGTTCCGCTCCATGGGCCTTCTGACCGTAACGGAGCCGGGCGGCCGCGTCTATCCCGCAAGCGACAGCGCCAACAGCGTGGCCGATGTTCTGCGGCTGACGCTGGCCGGGCGGCAGAACGTCACGCTGCACGCGGGCTGCGAGATCGCGGAGCTGCGCCGCACGAAGGGCGGCTTTTCCGTCCGCCTCGGGGACGAAAGCTGCCTGTTTGACCGCGTTATCGTCTGCGCAGGCGGCGCGGCGGGCGGCAAGCTGGGCGGAACGGACCTCGGCTACCGCCTGCTGACGGCCCTCGGCCACAGCCGGACGAAGCTGCAGCCCTCCCTTGTGCAGCTGCGCACGGAGCCGACGTGGGTGCGCTCACTCAAGGGCGTGCGCTGCGAGGTGCGCGCCGTGCTCAAGACGGACGGCGGCCGAACGGAGCGCGCAGGCGAGCTGCAGTTCACGGACTACGGCGTGAGTGGCCCCGCGATCTTCGAGCTGTCCCGCGCGGCCGCGCAGGGCGGGCTCCTGCTGCTCGACCTGCTGCCGGACGTCCCCGCCGGAGAGCTGACGCAGCTCCTGCAGGCACGGCAGGCGGCCCTGCCGCAGCTTGCGCTGGAGGACCTGCTGACCGGTATGCTCCACAACCGCCTCGGGCGGACGGTGCTGCGCCGCTGCGGTCTCTCACTCGAAGCGCCGTGCGGCTCGCTCCCGGCGGACAGGCTGCCGGAGATCTGCCGGACCGTCAAGGCCTTTGCTCTGCCCGTGCTCGGCCCGATGGGCTTTGACGCCGCGCAGGTGACGGCGGGCGGCATCCGCACGGACGAATTTTCCGCGCAGACGCTGGAGAGCCGCCTCTGCCCCGGCCTGTATGCCGCGGGCGAGGTGCTGGACATCGACGGTGACTGCGGCGGCTATAATCTGCAGTGGGCCTGGTCCTCCGGCCGTCTGGCCGGGCAGCTGCTTACCGGGAGGGAACGCCATGCTTCGCATTCGTGACCTGATCCTGCCGGAGACGCACGATGTCTCCGAGCTGTATTATCATGCGGCGCAGGTCCTGCATATCCGCGCATCGGACATCGCCGCGCTGCACATTTTCCGCCGCTCCCTTGACGCCCGCAAAAAGCCGGACCTCCGCTGGGTCTACACCGTGGACGTCACGCTCCGCAGCGGCGAGGGAGCCGTGCTGCGCCGCTGCCGCAGCGCAAAGATCACGCGGGAGGCGCCCTATGTCTACCATATTCCCCGCTGCACCGCAGCGGAGCGGCCTGTGGTCGTCGGCTTCGGCCCGGCAGGCATGTTCGCCGCCCTCGTGCTGGCGAAGGCGGGGCTGCGGCCCCTCGTGCTCGAGCGCGGCGACCCCGCACCGCTGCGCCGGGAAAAGGTCGAGCGCTTCTGGGGCGGCGGCCCGCTGGACCCCGAGAGCAACGTCCAGTTCGGCGAGGGCGGCGCAGGCGCGTTTTCCGACGGCAAGCTCAACACCGGCACGAAGAACGAGCGCGGCCGCTGGGTGCTTCAGCAGTTCGTGCGCTTCGGTGCGCAGGAGGAAATTCTCTACGACGCCAAACCGCACGTCGGGACAGATGTGCTGTTCCACGTCATTCAGAACCTGCGGGAAGAGGTGCTGCGCCTCGGCGGCGAAGTCCGCTTCGGTGCGCGCCTGACGGGACTTGAGACGCAGGATGGCCGCATAACGGGTGTCCGCTGGATTGAGGACGGAGCGGAGCGGTCGTTTGCATGCCGGGACGTCATTCTCGCCATCGGCCACAGCGCCCGCGATACGTTCCGCTGGCTCCACGCAGCCGGGATCCCCATGCAGCCGAAGCCGTTTGCCATGGGCGTGCGCATCGAGCATCCGCAGGCCGTCATCGACCGCGCGCAGTACGGCAAGCCGCGCGGCGAGCTGCCCCCGGCCGACTATAAGCTCGCCGTGCACCTTCCGGACGGCGGCGCGGCCTATACATTCTGCATGTGTCCGGGCGGCCAGGTGGTCGCCGCGGCCTCGCAGCCCGGCGGCGTCGTCACGAACGGCATGAGCTATGCCGCGCGCGGCGGCGAAAACGCCAACTCTGCCCTGCTGGCCTCCGTGACACCGGAGGACTTCCCGGAGCCCGGCCCGCTCGGCGGCATGCTCTGGCAGGAGCAGATCGAGCAGGCCTGCTTCCGCCTCGGCGGCGCGGACTATCACGCGCCTGCGCAGCTGCTCGGCGATTTTCTGGCGCACCGCCCCTCCGCTGCTGAGGGCGGTATCCGCCCGACTTACCGTCCCGGCGTTCGCCTGTGCGACCTGCACGACGCGCTGCCGAAAAAGCTGACCGACACGCTGGAGCAGGCCATGCCCCGCCTTGCCGGTCTGCTGCCCGGCTTTGACGCGCCGGACGCCCTGCTGACCGCGCCGGAGACGCGCAGCTCCTCCCCCGTGCGCATCGTGCGCGGCGAGGACTGCCAGAGCGAGCTCCGGGGCCTGTATCCCTGCGGCGAGGGTGCGGGCTACGCCGGCGGCATCCTCTCTGCTGCCGTAGACGGCATGCGCTGCGCCGAGGCCGTGCTGTCCCGAACGGAGGACAAGACATGACGCAGGAATTCCCGAACCAGACAAGCTCGCCGCTCTGGACGTCGGAGTCCGTCCGCTTGGAAAAGCTGGCATGGCGGCAGGAGCTTGGCAGGCGGGCCATCGCCCGCAGCCGCATGAACCGCGTGTGCCTGATGCTTCTCATCTGGCTGGCCATGTTCAGCCAGCTCAGCTCGACCGGGGTCGTGCTCCTGTCTTTCCTGCACCTAGACATTCCTGCATGGCTCACCGGGGTCGGCCGCCTTGCGGCCGCCTGCGGTACCGTCGGCCTGGTGCTCATCTGGAAGCGCAGGCCGTTCTGGCAGAACGTGATGTTCGCCCGCTCAGGAAGGCCGCGCGCGGGCGAGGTCCTGCTCTGGGTCCTCTGCCTGTTGGCGCTGCAGGGCGCGGCCGGTCTGCTGCAGAGCCTGCTCTCCCCGGCCATGGAATTTTTCCGCACCAAAAGCAAGGTCGTGTCCGGCACGGCGGAGACGACCGTATCGCTCGCGCTCTATACCGCAGTGGCCGCCCCCATCACGGAGGAGCTGCTGTTCCGCGGGGCCGTGCTGCGCAGCCTGCAGCCCTATGGCAAGCGCTTTGCCATTTTCTGCTCGGCGCTGCTGTTCGGCCTTGTGCACCAGAATCTGACGCAGACGCCGTTTGCCTTCGGCTTCGGCCTGCTGGCGGGCTATGTCGCCATGGAATACTCCATACTCTGGTCCATGAGCCTGCATATCCTGAACAACGCCGTTCTGGCCCTCGGGCTGGACGCCCTGCTGCGGCCGCTGAGCGGCACATGGTACTGGCTGGCGATCCGCGGCGTGCTGTTTCTTCTGCCGCTGGCCGTCTGCCTTGTGCTGGCGCTCGTCTTCCGGAAAAAGCTCGCCGCGCGGCGGGAGCGCGACCCCATCGATCCGAAATGGCGGCGGCTGTTTTTCCGCACGCCCGGCTGGATCATTTTTCTGGTCCTGAGCTGCGTGTGCATCATCCTAAATTTCTTCGTGCTGGGGGCCTGACGGGATTTCCCGCTTGCGTCTTTCCCGTTTCTGCTGTAAAATATGTGAGAGCATCATCGCACAGCTGCATCTTCGGCCTTCGCCGGATTGTGCGGTGCTGCCCTAGATAGGAACCCATCGCCCGCAGCCTGCATAGTCTGGCATGAGGTGATGGTATGGCGCTGACGATCCTGACGGCGGGGCTTGCGGCCTGCGGGCTGCTGCTCCTGCTCTGGTCCGTGGCGGAGGCCATGCTGCTTCCGCTGCCGCGCGAGGATGCCGTGCTCGTTGCGCCGCTGCAGGGCGGCGCGGCCGAGGTGGAGCGGCAGATCCGCGGCTGCCGCTGGATGCGCGAGCATCGCGGCCTGCGCGCACAAATTATCTGGATCGACCGCGGCCTGACCCCGGAGGGGCAGGAGGCCGCCGCGCGCCTGCTGCGGGATGCGGCGGGCGAGCAGCTTTGCGCCGCCGGGCAGGCGGCAGAATATCTGGAGCGGCTGGGGGCCTTTGAGGCCTGAGCCCGGCCGCCCCGGCAGAATGGGAGAACTGGCACTTGGAGCAGGAGCTGGTCAGCGGGACGATCGCCGCTGTGGTCTTTGAAAATCCGGAAAACGGCTATGCTGTCATCAAGCTGGACAGCGACGACGGCGGCCTGATCACGGTCGTCGGGACGATCCCCGCCCCGGCCGCCGGAGAGCGGCTCATCGTCACCGGAAAATGGACGGCGCACGCCACCTACGGCCGCCAGCTCGAGGCAGAGTTTCTGGAGCGGCTGCTTCCGGACTCCACGGCGGAGATCCGCGCCTATCTCTCCTCCCGCGCCGTGCGGGGCGTTGGGCCGAAAACGGCCGAAAAGATCGTCGCCGCCTTCGGCACGGACAGTCTGAAAATTCTCGAGGCCGCGCCGGAGCGGCTGACGGAGATCGACGGCATCTCGCGCAAAAAGGCGCTGGAGATCGGCGCCTCGTTCCGGCAGCAGGTCGCCGTGCGGCGGCTCATCGAGTTTCTTGCGGGCTACCGCATCCCGGCGCAGGTCGCCGTGCGGCTGTACCGCGTCTACGGTGCGCAGTCGCTCGAGCGCGTGCAGGAGGACCCCTATCTGCTGGCGCAGCCGCAGTTCGGCGCAGGCTTCGGCGCAGCCGATCAGCTTGCGCTGGAGCTCGGCTTTGACGGCGACGACGCCCGCCGCGTCGAAGCGGGCGTTATTTTTGAGCTGCGCCACAATCTCACAAACGGACATACCTTTCTCCCGCAGGACAAGCTCGTTGCGGCAACGTCCCAGCTGCTGAGCCTCGAGGCGGAGCCCGTGATCGCGGCCGTCGACCGTCTGACGGAGCTGGGCCGCGTGGAGCACAGCACCATTGCCGGGATCGCAGCCGTTTATCTGCCGGAATATTACGAGGCGGAGACGGCCATTGCCGCCCGCATCCGTGCCATGGCCCAGCACCCGCCCGCGCCGCTGCCCGATGCGGAGCGCGTGCTGCAGGGCATCGAGGCCATTGCGGGCATCACCTATGCCGAACGCCAGCGCGATGCCATCCGCATGGCAGCCGAGCGCCGCATCATGATCCTGACGGGCGGCCCCGGCACCGGCAAGACGACGGTGCTGTCCGGCATCCTCACCCTGTTTTCCAAGCTCGGCCGCAAAACGCTGCTGGCCGCGCCGACCGGGCGCGCCGCCAAGCGTCTGTCCGAGCTGACCGGCCGCGACGCCGCGACCGTCCATCGCCTGCTCGAGGCGCAGGTCTCGCCCGAAAACGGCGAGATGTTCTTCGCCCGCAATGAGGACGAGCCGCTGGAATGCGACGCCGTCATCGTGGACGAGATGTCCATGGTCGACGTGCTGCTCATGCACAGTCTGCTCGAGGCGCTGCCGCAGGAGGCCTGCCTTGTGCTCGTCGGCGACCCGGACCAGCTGCCGAGCGTCGGCGCGGGCAGCCTGTTTTCCGACCTCATCCGCAGCGGCATCGTCCCGTCCGTCTGCCTGACGGAAATTTTCCGGCAGGCCCGGCAGAGCCTCATCGTCATGAACGCCCACGCCGTCAACCGCGGCGAGCTGCCCGTTCTGACCGCAAAGGACCGCGACTGCTTCTTCCTGCGCCGCCGCGCGCCCGCGCAGCTCGTGCAGACCGTCTGTGAGCTCTGCGCGCGCCGTCTGCCGCAGAATATGCATATCCCCGCCGGGGAAATTCAGGTCATCAGCCCCACCCGCAAGGGCGAGACGGGGACGGCCAATCTGAACCGCGCCCTGCAGGCGGCGCTGAACCCGCCGCAGCCCGGCAGACACGAAAAGCTCAGCGGCGGCTCGTGCTTCCGCGAGGGCGACCGCGTCATGCAGATCCGCAATCACTACGATCTGCCGTGGAAGCGCGCCAACGGCTCGTCCGGCACGGGCGTGTTCAACGGCGACATCGGCACGATCGTCTCCATCGACCCGAAGGAGGACCAGATCCACGTCCTCTTTGACGACCGCGAGGTCGTCTATGAGCCCGAGATGCTCTCGGAGCTGGAGCTTGCCTACGCCATCACCGCGCACAAGAGCCAGGGCAGCGAATACCGCGCCGTGATCTTTGCCATCGGCGGCGGCTCACCGATGCTGCTGACGCGCGGCGTGCTCTACACGGCCATCACCCGTGCGCGGGAGCTGCTCCTCCTCGTCGGCAACGAGGAGCTCATCGCCCAGATGACGCAGAACAACCGCCGCAACAAGCGCTACAGCGGTCTGCGCTTCCGGCTGCAGGGCGAAGCATGAGGGCGCTGTTCTCTCAGCTGCTCGACCTGCTGTACCCGCCGAAGTGCGTGTTCTGCCGCCGCCTGCTGCGGCCGGAGGAGCACGACGTCTGCGCCCGCTGCGTGCACGAGCTCGAGCCGATCCCCGCCCCGCTGCGGCGCGGGCAGTTCTACACGGAGTGCTATGCCGTGTATCCCTATGAGGGCGTTGTGGCGGAATCGCTCCGCCGCTTCAAATTCTCCGGGCAGTCACAGTACGCCGCTGCCTACGGCCGCATGCTCGCGCCCCTGCTCCGGACCGCTCCGTTTGAGATCCTGTCCTGGGTACCGGTCAGCGCGAAGCGCCGCCGCTCCCGCGGCTATGACCAGACGGAGCTGCTGGCGCACGCCGTGGCGAAGGAGCTGGAGCTTCCCTGCACGCAGACGCTGCAGAAAATTCGCCACAATCCCGCGCAGTCGTCCCAGCGGGACGCCGCCGCGCGGCGCGCCAATGTGCTCGGCGCTTACCGCGCCGTTTCTCCCGAACGCTTTGCAGGACGCAGTGTCCTGCTGATCGATGATATTCTGACCACGGGCGCAACGCTCTCGGAATGCAGCCGCGTGCTGCTCACGGCGGGCGCGTCCTCCGTGGTCTGCGCCGCTCTGGCCGCCACGCCGGAGCCGGGGCAGAAACCCGCAGACAGGTAGGTGCAAACTATGTTATTCTTTTCCAGAGACCTTGGGATCGATCTCGGCACGTCCAACGTGCTGATCTATGCGGCCGGGCGCGGCATCGTGCTGCGCGAGCCGTCCGTCATCGCCCTCGATAAAAACAGCGGCAAGGTGCTGCAGGTCGGCGCGGCCGCGCGGAGCATGCTCGGGCGCACGCCCGGCAATGTCGTCGCCGTGCACCCGCTGCAGGACGGCGTCATCTCCGACTATGAGCTCACGGCCCGTATGCTGACGGAGATGCTCCGCCGCGTGCTCCGTCACGCCATCGTCAAGCCGCGCATGATCGTCACGGTCCCCAGCGGCATCACGGAGGTCGAGGAGCGCGCCGTCATTCAGGCCGCCATGGAGGCAGGCGCCCGGCGCGTCTATCTCATCGAAGCTCCGCTGGCTGCTGCCCTCGGCGCGCAGCTCGATATCACCGCCCCCGAGGGCCGGATGGTCGTCGACATCGGCGGCGGCACGACGGATATCGGCGTGCTGACCATGAACGGCATTGCGCAGTCCGCCTCGCTCAAGGTGGCGGGCGCGGCCTTCGACGAGGCCATCATCCGCCATCTGCGCCGCCGCTACGGCCTGCTCATCGGCACGACCGTTGCAGAGGAGATCAAGATGTCCATCGGCTGCGTCACGCCCCGGCCGGAGGCACTGACCATGACCGTCAAGGGCCGTGACCTCAAGAACGGCCTTGCCCGCGAGGCCACGCTGGCATCCGAGGAGCTCATGGAGGTCCTGCGCCGCCCCGCCCGTCAGATCATGGACAAGGTGCTCGATGTGCTCGAGAGCACCACGCCGGAGCTCGTGGCGGACATTGCGCGCAATGGCATCGTCCTGACGGGCGGCGGCAGCCAGCTCTTCGGCATGGACCGCCTGCTGTGCGAGCGCACGGAGATGACGTGCGTTGTTGCGGACGACGCGGATTCCTGCGCAGCCTACGGCTGCGGCAAGAGCCTGAGCTGGATGAACCACATGCAGGAGGGCACGATCAACCTCGCCCGCCGCCGCCTGCTGAAGGAGTGAGTTCCTGTTTGACAAGCCTTTCAGGCTTAAGAAGATCCCACTTTTTTCGCCGCCTGCGGGCGGCGAAC
>NZ_JBBMFF010000156.1:0-595 GCF_040096185.1 Faecousia intestinalis
TCAGGAATCCCGTGTGCTACGCACACTCGCATCGTGCTGACGCACGCTGCGCCGTCTCATGCAGAATCTGACGCGCTCTCGGCGCTATAAAAAGCTTTTAAAGCTTTTTATCAGATTCTAGTATGAGAATCCCTACTCCCCCGGCAGAGCAGCCCTCTGCCGGGCATTTTTACGCCAGAAACGCAAAAAAGCACCCTGCAAAGATGCAAGGTGCTTTCGTGGCAGGGGCACTAGGACTTGAACCCAGAGCCTACGGTTTTGGAGACCGCCGCTCTACCAATTGAGCTATACCCCTATATTCTGAAAAGGTGGTGGGCCTTCGGGGACTCGAACCCGGGACCGTCCGGTTATGAGCCGGATGCTCTAACCAACTGAGCTAAAGGCCCATAAGGTTTAAGTAAAGAAATAGCCGCCACCAAGTGGCGGCTATTTCGTTGGCTCCCCCTGTTGGACTCGAACCAACGACACACGGATTAACAGTCCGTTGCTCTACCGACTGAGCTAAGGGGGAATATAAGTGTTGGCGTTACCTATCTTCCCGTGCAGTCACCCGCAAAGTATTGTCGGCGCAAATGAGCTTAACTTCTGTGTTCGG
>NZ_JBBMFF010000157.1:0-1418 GCF_040096185.1 Faecousia intestinalis
GCTTTTGGCTTATCCGATACAGAACAGTTCTATGGCAAACAGTGTGGTGCTCGACCCCTTCGGCGGCTCCGGCTCCATCTCGCAATGACAAATTTGGAGGCATTACACGGTCGTCGAGCCCTCCTGTAACTTGCTGGCCTGCATGGCGCTCAATGAGCGCCGCTACATTGGTGTGTGCATTCGGCGAAGGTGCACGGAAAATTGTGAGCGCCGCTACATTTTTCTCTCGCACGGCGGCCCTATAAAAAACAGGCGCAGGGGAGCACGTCCCTGCGCCATTACTTTTCTGCCTGTTTTACTGCTTCTGCAGCTCCTGCATGGCCTTCCGCAGGACGGGCAGGGCTTCTGCCGGATCGGTCACGGCCGCGGCAGCCTGCTCCATCGGGCAGGGGGCGGTCCCGGCGCGGTTCAGAATTTCCGGTACGAGCGTGCCGTACTCCACACAGAGCCCGGCATCGGACAGAAGACGATGCGCCTCCTCGCTCATGACCTCGCCGTACACGGCTTTCACGCCCGCGGCAAGCAGCAGCAGCGCGGCGGCGCGGCCGATCAGGTGGTCTGCGGCGGCCATATCCTGCAGCGATTCGTTCGTATCCAGCAGGCGGATGAGCGGCGCGAGCCCGTGCTCGCGGCTGGTCAGCACACGGTCGCGGTCGCACAGCACGCAGGTGTAGCCATCCCGATGCAGCAGGGAAACGGCGCGTTCAAAGTCATTTTTTCTGGGATTCATCGTGGGTATCTCCTTTGTCCGAAATGAGCCTGCGCCGCAGCAGAAGCTGCGCGCACAGCCCGGTAAACAGCCCGGTCCCCAGCCCGCATAACAGCAGGACCGGCAGCCAGACCAGCAGACCCGGCGTCCGCGTCACGGCGAGCGCCACGGCCATCTGGGCCAGATTGTGCAGAAGTCCTCCGGCCGCGCCTGCGGCCCAAACCTGCTTCGCCGTCAGAATGCGGCACAGCAGGGCCATTCCGGCAAAGCTCAAAAGGCCGCCGCCCAGCGAATACAGCAGCGCCATGACCTGCCCGGAGGCCAGATTGCCAAGCAGGATACGGATGACGACGATGGCAAGCGCATCCTTCCAGCCGAAGGAAAACAGCGCGAAGAGCGTGATGATGTTGCTCAGACCGAGCTTCATGCCCGGCACGGGGAAGGGAATGGGGATCTGCGCCTCGAGCACGAAGATCGCCAGCGCAATGGCGGTCAGCAGCGCGCAGCGCGTCAGCCGTTTCACCCGCATGGCCGTCCCTCCCTTGCCAGACTTTTGCCGAACCTCTCTAGTCTACAGGAAAACGGCGAAAAAGTAAAGAATTATTTTTGAGGGCCGGGAAACGCACCGGCGATTCGTACGGGGAACCGTTATAGCGGTATGCACCAATTGCGTCTGTAGCGGCGCTCAGTGAGCGCCATGGAGGCTGGC
>NZ_JBBMFF010000158.1:0-55411 GCF_040096185.1 Faecousia intestinalis
GAACTTCAGAAATCGGATCCTTTTCTGCAGCGGTGTACCGAAAAAACCGCGCCGGGGCTAAGCACCCCGACACGGTCTTGGATTAAGGTATTTTTGTTCCGCGTATTTCAGCAGGATATAAGGCTTCTTTCATAGCCGGTAAATATGTTGTTATAGGCTTCTTCCACCAGCCAACGGCGGTCCTCATCAAGCCAGATCCACCGCTTAAATTCTTCATTGATCAGGCGCTGCTTTTCCAGGGCGGCAAGGGTATCCCGCTCGTTGTACTCCGTTCCGTTATCAAGCAGCTTGATCTCCCGCAAGTTCAGTGTATTTTCCATGATGCGCAGTGCATTGTATCGTTCAAGTCCGTACTTGAACATCGCATTTTTGCTGTTTAAGGAGGCCAGATACGCGGGAAAGTCCGCAGCTATGAGGATGTAATTCAGCGTAATAATCTGTGGCGATTCTTCCATCCGCTCAGAGAAAAAGCGGTCACGAGGGACGAAGCTCGCTGATTCCTGTGTAGAGCCAGAAAAAACGCATTTTATCGAATGGGAGCGCGTCGGACAGGGCAGACATCGTCCGGCGCGCTCCTGTTTAAAAATCGCCATTTTTTCCAAGTCAAGAGCCGAAGAAAATCCCCGAAAAACACCCCTATTGCGTGACAGAGCCGCAGAAAGGATAAGCCTATGAGAAGAGGGCTGACCCAGCAGGAAAAAACCACCGAAATCTATTTTGACGAGAAAGACCCCACCATCTTCATCCGCACCCACAACACCGACCTCAAGAACAGGTTGACCGCCTATGCCGCAGCTCACCCCGGCGAGTGCCGTCAGACCCGGACACGGGCTGCAAGGAATTTGAGATTGAAAAGGGACGCTTCTCTTTCCGGCTGACCGCCCCATACAGAGAGGAACGCCGCCGGGCGGCAAGCGAAGCAACGAAAAAACGAATAAAAGGATTTTATGGCTTCGGTGATTGTTGCGTTGGCAACCCCACCGCAATGGTGGTGCCCTTCTCCGAACTCTCCTCCACCCAAACGGAGCCGCCGTGGAGTTCGGCGATCTCCCACACCAGCGCGAGCCCCAACCCTGCGCCACCGTACTCGCGGCTGCGGGACTTGTCCACCCGGAAGAAGGGCTGGAAGATACTGCGCTGATGCTCCTCCGGGATGCCGCAGCCAGTATCCGACACGCGAAGCAGGAGCTTTTCCGGCTCCTGTGTGACAGAAACCCGTACCGAGCCGCCCGGCCGGTTGTACTTGACAGCATTCTCCGTCAGGTTGAAGATCAGCCGGTAGATCAGTGCGTCACTGCCGGTCATAATGCCGTCACCCTCCGCCGTCAGTGTGACGCCGCGCTTATCTGAGAGCGGCGCGAGATCTGTGAAGATCTCCTCGATCATGGGGGCAAGCTGGATGCGCTCGTTCCGTGCCACCTGCTGCAAATTACTCATCTCCAGCAGCGTTCTGGTCATCTGCGTCAGCCTCTCCGTTTGCTCCCGCAGAAGGGTGAGAAACTCTGCCGTCTGCGGCAGCATGGCGGGATGCTCTGCGGAAAACAGCTCCAGCTGCGCCTGCATCAGTGCCAGCGGTGTGCGCAGCTCGTGGGCAGCGTTGCCGGTGAACTGCCGCTGGGCGGCAAAGGCGGTGTTCAGCCGCTCCAGCATCTGGTTGAAGGAGTGGCTGAGCTGCTTAAACTCCGGAAGCACATCTTCATCGATCTTCATATCCGCCAGATTGTTCATCTGCACCATTTCCACCTGAGAAGCAAAGCTGCGCAGGGGCTTGAGGGCACGTCCACTGACAAAGTAGGCAAGAATGCCGCTGAGCAGCGTTACCGCAGCCGTGATATACCAGTTGGTCGCGCGAAAGCGCCCCTGCGCCCCATCGACGACGATGGTCAGCTCATCGTCGGGCGCTACGAGCTGCGGGTCAAAGCTTGCTGTGCCTTCCTCATTCAGGATCACCGTGCCGCCGCCCTGTAAGCCGTCCACAATGGTGTCCATATAGTACACACCGGAGAAGCAGAGCAGCAGATTCATGGCCACGCAGGTGACGCCGATGAGCAGAACGGTCATCAGCGTGATGCGCCATTGTAAAGAGATCCGCTTCATGCTTCAGTGCCTCCCATCAGATAGCCTTCACCGATGCGGTTGCGGATGGGATCATAGCCCAGTGCAGCGCGAAGCTTTTTGCGCAGTGCGGAGATGTGGACCCGGATGGAGTTGCTGAAGCTGTCCACACTGTTGTCCCAAACATGATCCATCAGCTCCTCCTGACTCACCGGCCGGCCCTGATGTACCATCAAGTATTCCAGAATCCCCGTCTCCTTGCGGGTCAGTGTCATGGTCTGCCCCTTGACGGCGGCGGTGCGGGAGCGGGTATCAAAGGTCAAATCTCCGCAGACCAGCAGCACATCCTGCTGGGTAAACTGCCGCAGGGTCAGACTGCGGATGCGGGCCTCCAATTCAGCTAAGTGGAAGGGCTTTGCCAGATAGTCGTTGGCTCCCGCATCCAGCCCCGCCACCTTGTCCTCCACCTCGCTGCGCGCAGAGAGGATCAGCACCCGTGTCTCACGGTCGGTCTGCCGCAGGCTCCGCAGCACCGTCATACCGTCCTTCCTCGGCAGGTTCAGGTCAAGAAGCACCAGATCATAGCGCTCCACGCCCAGCAGCTCCAGAGCCTTCTCCCCATCGTAACAGTAGTCCACGCTGTAGGCCAGCCGCCGCAGGCTGCGGACGATGGTCTCGCACAGGGCGCGTTCATCTTCAATGACCAAAAGGTGCATAAGAGCCCTCCTTTTTATTATTTCATTTTCACGTTGTTCTTAATTATAGCAAAAACAGATAAGGTTTGCGTTAAATTTTCGTTCTTAACAGAGAATTTAACTCTCCTGCGCTATGATAGCGACAGAAAACCGGAAAGGGTGATGAAAAATGAGCCATGCGAAAAAGACGACGGTACAGGTTACCCTGTTGGCTGCCGCAATTGCCATGCTATGCTTCGGCGCCTGGCGTGGCGAGGCGGCGACGGTGCTAAGCAAGGCCATTAAGCTGTGTCTGGAGTGTGTTGGCATTGGGTAAAAAGAAGTTTACGGGCGTATCACAGTTTCTGGCGCGCTTCCGGGGCTGGATCCAGGCGGGTGCGGCCTTATTGACCAATCTGCATCTGCCGAATTTTCTTAAGGGCGGGCTGTACCAGGGCGCGGGGAAGACCGTCTGTGTGCCGGGACTCAACTGCTATTCCTGTCCGGCAGCCTCCGGTGCCTGTCCCATTGGGGCCTTTCAGGCGGTGGTAGGCTCGTCGAAATTCAGCTTTTCCTATTATATCACAGGAATTCTGATTCTGCTGGGCGTTTTGCTGGGACGCTTTATCTGCGGTTTTTTGTGTCCCTTTGGCTGGTTTCAGGAGCTGCTGCACAAGATTCCGTCAAGAAAGCTGTCTACAAGGAAGCTCAAGCCCCTGCGATACCTGAAATATGCTATTTTGCTGGTGATGGTATTCCTGCTCCCGGCGTTCCTTGTAAACGATGTGGGCATGGGGGATCCCTTCTTCTGCAAGTATCTCTGCCCGCAGGGCGTGCTGGAGGGGGCAATTCCGCTGTCTCTTGCCAATTCCGGCATCCGTGCGGCGCTGGGCAGCCTGTTTACGTGGAAGTTCGGCATTTTACTGGTGGTGATCGTGCTCAGCGTGCTGTTTTATCGGCCCTTCTGCAAGTGGATCTGCCCGCTGGGCGCGTTCTATGCGCTGCTGAATAAGGTCTCCCTGGTTCAGATGAAGGTGGATCAGAGCAAGTGTATTTCCTGCGGGAAATGCGCAAAAGCCTGCAAAATGGACGTGGACGTAACGAAATCCCCGAACCATACCGAGTGCATCCGCTGCGGGATGTGTGTCCGAGCCTGTCCGACCAATGCCGTGCGCTTCCGCTGCGGCTTTGGCACGGGAAAGCAGGGTACCGTTCTCCCGGAGAAAACAAATAAGCAAATGAATGATATTGTAAAGGAGAAAAAATCATGAACATGAAAATGACCAAAATTCTGACCGCACTGCTCCTCGTTGCGCTGGTGCTCAGTTTTGCTGCCTGCAGCAAGCCGCAAACGAACGGAGGCAACATGGCAACTGAAGACAACGCGGCTAACGCGATCGATGACCTTCTGGCAAAAGAGGCGGCCACCGCTGAGGAAGCGACGGCACTGCACACCCAGCTGATGGATGCCGAAACTGCGATCCTGAACGAGAACAGTGCGCTTTGGGAAAAGGTTTTCCTTTCCGCTGACAAGGGCTCTACGATGATCGAGGACGGCAGCAACTACGGTGACTTCCTGCTCAAAACGATCGAAAGCGCAAAGGATGAGTTCACCGAGGACGAGCTGAAGCTGCTGCAGAAGGACGGCGAAACGATCCGCAGCATTGAAGTCAAGGTCGCCGCTCTGGAGGAGAAGTTCCCTGGCTGCGGTCAGATGCCCTCCGGCGACGGCATGAGCGTGCCTGCGGGCGACAACATGATGACGCCTCCCGATGATGGCAGCCTGCAGAAGTTCCCCGCCTTTGAGGGAAAGGATCTGGACGGGAACGAGGTCAAGAGCGATACGCTGTTCTCCGGCAATGCCGTCACCGTAGTGAATTTCTGGTTCACCACCTGCAATCCCTGTGTGGGTGAGCTTGCCGAACTGGACGCACTGAACAAGGAGCTTGCGGAGAAGGGCGGCGCACTCATCGGTGTCAACACCTTCACATTGGATGGCGACGAGGCAGCAATTTCCGAAGCAAAAGACGTATTGGCCAAGAAGGGCGCGACCTATCAGAATGTGTATTTCGCTTCCGATGGCGAGGCCGGCAAGTTCACAACGAACATCTTCGCTTACCCCACCACCTATGTGGTTGACCGCAACGGCAATATCGTGGGCGAGCCCATCGTGGGCGCCATCACAGAAAAGAACCAGGCGGAAGCGCTGCAAAAGCTCATCGATCAGGCGCTTGCCGCCGATAAGGGCTGAGAGCGGGATCTCGAACAGGAGGTCTCAATGGGCAAGACGTCGTGTAAGCCGGCAGTCGTTCTGTTTCCCGCCGCACTGACGCTGGCCGGCGGCGTCGGCGGCTGGCTGTACTACCGCTATGTAGGCTGCGCTGCGGGCGCCTGCGCCATTACGTCCAACCCGTAGCTCGCCATCGGCTTCGGTGTCGCCTTCGGGCTGCTGCTCGGGATGCTCCTGCGGCCGTACGGCGGAGGGATGCCGGACCGCTGAAGGCGCGGAGCAAACCGATTCCTCTCGAAAGGAGGAAACACCATGATTCGGAGAGGATTGCCGCTTCTGCTTGCTGCGGCGTTGCTGCTGAGCGGCTGCACAGCCAATCAAAAGCCTATGCCGCAGGGAAAGGAAGCACAGGATATGGAAACAGCCGGGCAGTCCTCAGATACGTCCGGTGAGGAGAGCATGTATATGGATAACACGGAACATGTCATATATCTGGCGGGCGGCTGCTTCTGGGGCATGGAACAGCTGATGCAGTCTATTCCCGGCGTCATCGACGCCCAGAGCGGCTATGCCAACGGCACCTGCGAGGCGGACGCGGACTATCGGACCGTCTGCAAGGGCGGCACGGGATTCCGTGAAACCGTGCGGGTGGAGTACGACCCCGAACAGGTGAGCCTTGACGCGCTGCTACTGGCGTATTTCTACGTCATCGACCCCACGGTGGAGAACCGGCAGGGGAATGACGTCGGAAGCCAGTACCAGACCGGCGTCTACTATACCAACGACAGGGCGAGGGAGACCGTAGAGCGCATCGCGGAGATCGAGCGGGGGCGCAGCAAGAAATTCTTCGTGGAGATCGGGCCGCTGAAAAACTACTACCCCGCCGAAGAATACCATCAGGATTATCTGGAAAAGAATCCGAACGGCTATTGCCACATCCCGCGGGCGGAGATGGAACTGTTCTCCAAGCTTCGCATCGATCCGGGCGACTACCAAAAGCCCGCAGCAGAGTCCATTCGGGACAAACTGACGGTGGAGCAGTACCGCGTCACCCAGGAGAACGGCACGGAACGTCCATTCAGCAATGCGTTCTGGGATCAGTTCGAGAAGGGCATCTATGTGGATATCGTCACCGGCGAACCGCTCTTTTCCTCCACGGATAAGTTTGAGAGCGGCTGCGGCTGGCCGGCTTTCACAAAGCCCATTGAAGAGCCTGCCGTGGTGGAGCTTGAGGACAGCAGCTTCGGCATGCGCCGCACAGAGGTGCGCAGCCGCGCCGGAGACTCCCACCTCGGGCATGTGTTCACCGGCGATCCGGAATCCCCCAACGGCGTGCGCTACTGCATCAACAGCGCGTCTCTCCGCTTCGTCCCCTATGCGAAGATGGAGGCCGAGGGCTACGGATATCTCCTGTACCTGTTTGAGGAATGAATTCGCAAAATACAATGATATAAGAAACAGCGTCCCAATCATTATGATCCGGGACGCTGTCGTTTATGCTCATGTCGGTTTATTCAAACAGGACATTCAGCTTGCTGTTCAGAATCAGATCGGCATAGGCAAGCGGGTTCTTGTAGATCAGATCGTTCCGCTCTGACCGCTGGAAGCGGTTGTCGGCAACTTCGTTTTCAACGGCTGTGCAGTCATATGTTGAATTGATAGGATATAAGTTTGCTCATGGTCATACCTCGTTTGAATAATTTCGCCAGCAAAAGAAAACGGCGCTATCTGATCGGAAGTCCAGTCAGATAGCGCTTTTTATGGCGTTCCTTCTAATTCCGCTGAGATATACTTACCGCTTTTACATTTTACACATATCCGCAGAGATCGAATGCAGCGAGCTTTTAGGGCGGTTCTCTTTCAACCGTTTTCCTTCTGCTCCGCTCCCCGCCAATACTGCGCGCCCCAATGTACAAAGTCCCACTGCTCCTCGTAGGCATTGCACTCGTAGTCAATGTAATAAAGCACTCCGGCGCGCGGGACGAAGTTGGTGGGATAGTAGTCGATATTCAGTCCGGCCGGGTACAGCAGGCGGCACATGGCGTGCACCTGCGCAAGCCAGCCGGGCTCCGGCCGTCCCGCTTTGAGGAGCTCCGCGACCGTCGGTCCGGCGATGTACTCCTTCAGGATGCGCTCCTGCGGGATATCCGCCGCCAGCAGCCGCGGCATCGGGATGCCGAGCTTCCGCAGCGTTTCATAGTCGCGGAGCTCCGATTGCAGCTTGTCGCCGAAGGTGTAGTATTCGCAGGGCTCGTGGTGGATCTGCTTCAGGACATACTGCGAGGCCCCATCCGTCACAAGATAGGAATATCCGCCCTTTCCCTTTCCCAGGAGCCGGAGCACGGCATATTCCGCGCCGTTTACGGTCCATGCGTCAGGCATGGCAGCGGAGCATGTCCGGCGTGATCGGCACGCCGTTGAGCGCCGTCCACAGGGCTCCGCAGGTCCCGCAGTCCCGTCCGCAGCGGCCGGTCCATTCGTCCATACGGCATTCTCCTGATTCATACAGCTTCCCCGTTCGGGTGGTCCCGGCTTTCCCCGTACTTTTCCTCCAGTTCCCGCGTGTGCGCGCGGAGTAGCTCCAGCGCCCGCGTCTGAATGCACGAAAGCACCGTTTGGTCCGTATCTGCAAACTCTCGTCCGATCCTTGCGGAGGCGACCGCGTGACTGTCGTCCGGTTTGCTCTCGTCCGCTTCCGACAGGAACTTTTGCAGCAGCCCTGGGTCGCCGGAGAAATGCAGCTCCACCAGCTTGGCCCGGTATTCCAGCTCCGCCGGGGTGATCTGAGGGAATCGTTTTCTGTCCACGGTATGCTGCGCCTCATGCTTCAGGAGAGAGACCCGGAACCGCTCGCTTTCCAGATCATACGCCTGCTCGATGCAGTTGATCGTGCCGTCGGGCGAGGCCCAGCCGCCCGTGCCGTACCGGCCGAAGGTCAGATAATCCATCCAGCTCCGGAACACGAAGCCCTTGAGAAGATTGACGGTATATTCCGCCGATCCGTCCGGCAGCTCCACCTGATAGACGGCCGGGACCGTTTCGCGCCAGACATAGGGGCCGTAATAGCCCTGCGTTTTCCCGAAAAGCGCATGATAGCCCTCCGCTTCAAACGCCGCCTGCAGCCGCTCCGTCAGCCGTGCCTCGTCTGCATCCGGCAAATCCAGGCGCTTTTTCAGCCGCGCCAGCAGTTTGTCCGCGGCCTCCGCCTCCGGCAGGCCGCAGTAAAAGGTATCCCGGAAGTAGATCTGATACAGGCGCAGGATATCGTTGAGCGGGGCCGGTATCCCGTAGGTGCGGTATTCGCAATTCTCAAAAATCGCAAGGTAGGCCGGTAGAACATCCCGGAATTCCTCGTGCGCGCGCATATGGGCAATGGCGCCCCTGACGTCTCCGCGCAGGAAATACTGGCTGATATGCATTGCTGTTCTTCTTTCCCGATTTGGACCCGATCCGGCCGCACGTCCGCCCGGCAGACCAGAACGGTCCACAGCACGAAGGCCGCGAAAAAGCCAAGCGCGCTCCAAAGAAGCCTTTTGTTTTGTTTTTCCATGTAGATCTTTCCTTTGCAGCAATGATTCTTGCCATCCGCCGGGAACCATTCTGCACGATCCCGGCGAAAAAGGAAAGAATCTGTCTGTCACATGGGCGACACGGATCGTGTCATGGCCGCTTTCGGAGCAGCAGGGCCTTCCCTGCCAGCAGGCGCAGGCGCGTCTTCGCCCCGCACATCGGGCACAGGACCCACCGTTCACCGGGCTGTTCCATCGTCTCCCCCACTTTCCGGCGTTTTGCCATGAACCATGCGAAAAAAGAGTCCCACATGCTTCCGGAGCCGCTCCAGACACTCCGCCTCGCGCTCCGGCTGGCGGTCACAGACGCCGAGGAGCGTCACGACCGGCGCGACATACAGCATCGCCAGCGTGTCCGGGTCCTCCGGACAAATTTCTCCGGCCGCGATCAGGGCGCGAAAAATTCCGGCATGATAGTCCAGCACGCGCCCGACATAGCGCCGGGAGTACAGCGCCGCCAACTCCGGCGAGCGGAACTGCTCGATGGTCATCATGCGGCGGAAGCGGCTGATGGTCTCGTTGTGCAGGGAGTAAGAGAAGATCTGCCGCACCTTCTCGAACAGGGCGTCCTCCGTGATCTCCGTAAAAACAGGAATGTCCTGCCCCGCATCCTGCACATGGATGTCGATCCGGTCGGTGTCCGCCTCATACTGCGCCGCCGTTGCCTCGACGATCGCGTCGAAAATGGCCTGCTTGCCCGGAAAGTGATTGTAGAGCGAAGGAGCCTTAATGCCGACCGCCTGCGCGATCTCGCCCACACTGACGGAATCATAGCCCTTCGCCGCAAACAGCTCCAGCGCCTTGTCCAGAATTTTCTGCCGGGTATCCTCCTGCTTCATGCTCGCGCCTCACTAACTAACGTTCGTTAGCTATATTATAATCCGCTTCTTGCCCTTTTCAAGAGGTTTTTTCGGCCGTCAGGCTTTTTTCCGCCTCGATGCGCGCGATGAACCGGTCAATGTGCTGCCGCAGCAGGTCCGTGACGGTCTCCTTCTGCGCCGCGCCGTCATAGACGCTGTAGAGCAGGAACATCGGCCCGTAAAACTCCAGTGCCAGCTGCATGGCGGCCTCGTCCGAATCCGCCAGCCTGCGGAAGATCGCCGCCATATACTGCAGCGGCCCGCCCGCCAGATAGTCCTGATACAGCTGCGCGAGCTTCGGCTCGCGGTATTGCTCCAGCGTCAGCATCCGGCGGAAATTCGCGGCAAACGGCTCCTTCGTCCAGTGGTCGAACTGCGCCTCGCTGTAGGCGCGGATCTTGCCGACCGGCGTATGGAGATAGGCCTCCGCAAAGCCGTCCGGCTCCGTCTCCGGCATCTCATATTCCGCTGCGCGGGCATAGTCCATTTCGTTCATCCGCTCCACGATCCGGTCCAGAATTTCCTGCTTGCTGCGATAGTGCTTATACAAAGCGCCCTTTGTGATGCCGAGCTGCTTTGCGATGTCGCTCATAGAGGTCCCCAGATATCCACTCTGCGCGAACAGCTCCAGTGAGACCTCCAGAATGCGCTCTCTGGTATTGCCTGCCATGTACGCTCCCCTTTCGTAACCGTTCGGTCACATTTATATTATAGTAACCAATCGGTCACTTGTCAAGCACAATTTTGCAGAGGTTCGCCGCACCGCTGCATTTTCCCTGCCCGGAATTTGCTTTTTCGGCAGAAAAGGTGTATAATAAGAAGCTGGACAGTTGGAAAGGAGGCGGTCGTATGGGCCCCATTGCCGTATTTGATTCCGGTGTCGGCGGACTGAGCGTCCTGCGGGAGCTGGTCGCGCAGATGCCGAGCGAGCATTTTCTCTACTTCGGCGACTCGGCCAACGCGCCCTATGGCACGCGCCCGACCGCAGAAATTCGTTCTCTGACGCTCGCCCATGCCGAGCGCCTGTTTGACCGGGGCGCAAAGGCCCTTGTCGTGGCCTGCAACACAGCGACATCCGCCGCCATCGGTGCGCTGCGCGCCCGCTGGCCGGATCGGGTCATCATCGGCATTGAGCCTGCGCTCAAGCTGGCCGTTTCGCGCCATCCCGGCGGCTGCATCGGCGTACTGGCCACGGAGGCCACGCTCCGCGAGGAGAAATTTGCCGCCCTGCTGCAGCGCTGCGCCGAGAACTGCCATATTTTGAAATGCCCCTGCCCGGAGCTGGTGGAGTTCGTCGAGCGCGGTGAGCTGACCGGTCCCGCACTGGAGCGCTGCCTTGCTGCGCGGCTTGCCCCGGTGCTTGCCGCCGGGCCGGACGCCCTTGTGCTGGGCTGCACCCACTTTCCCTTCGCCGCCGGGGCCATCCGCCGTGTGGTGGGGCCGGACGTCGAGCTGCTGGACGGCAGCGCGGGCACGGCGCGCGAGACAAAGCGCCGCCTGCTGGACGCGGGGCTGCTGGTGCAGCAGGGCGAGGGCAGCGTGACGATCGAAAACAGCCTGGATTCCCCCGCCATTCTGGCGCTGTCGCGGCAGCTGCTGCACGCGCCGATCTTCCCCGGGCGGGAAAGTTTCGACAAATAGCGACTTGTTCTCCAACTTTTCGTCCGGTGTTTTTCTGCCCGTTGTCGAATAATGAAAGGAAAAGCGAAGTTTTCGACTGATTTCTTCCTTTCGTTGTCGGAATATGCAGAAATTTCACCGTAGCGCGCAGGTCGGTTCTGTGGTTCAATAGGAACCGGAGGTGGTCCCATGAAACACAGAACGCTGATCGGCCGCGCCGGGGTGCGCTGCGCGGACGGACACCGCGCCCGGCTGGACTATTATCTGCTGCGCTCGGGCGGGCGCTTCGGGCTGGAGGTCCGCATGCGCCGCGGGCAGGAGCGATGCCGCGCCTGCCTGCCGGAGCTCTCGCCCACGCCGCGCGAGGTGCTGCGGCTCGGCCGCACACTGCACCGCGGGACGGTCACGCCCTGCGCCGTGCGGGACGTGCTGGAGGAGCTTCTGTCCCGCTGACGCAAAAAAGCAATGGACAAATTTGACAGGATTTGATAAACTAAAAGAAACGAAACAAAAGGGGAAAATTGCCATGAAATGTCCCTATTGCAGCTATCCCGAGAGCAAGGTCGTCGATTCCCGCCACTCGGACGACGGCCTGAGCATCCGCCGCCGCCGCGAATGCCTGCAGTGCCAGCGGCGCTTCACGACCTATGAGACCGTCGAGAGCCTGCCCATCGTGGTGGTGAAGAAGGACGGCAGCCGCCAGTCCTTTGACCGCAATAAAATCCTCAACGGCATGCTCCGCGCGTGCGAAAAGCGCCCGGTCAGTCTGGCCGCGCTGGAGACGGCCGCGCTGGACATCGAGCAGATCCTGCAGAACTCCCTCGAGCGCGAGGTCAGCACCGGCCAGATCGGCGAGCTGGTCATGGAGCGGCTCAAGCCGCTCGACGAGGTCGCCTATGTCCGCTTTGCCTCGGTTTACCGCCAGTTCAAGGATATCAACAGCTTCATGCGCGAGCTGAACAAAATTCTCGAGGAAAAGTGAGGCGCAGAACTTGCTGCCTTATCTGGAAACATATGGAAATTCCGGACGAAGCCGCGGGAAAAGTTGCATTTTCTGCAAAAAAACGTTGACAAAACGCGTTCTCTGCGCTATGATTACGGTAATTAAAGAAAATCCGGCGGTTTGTCCTTTGACGCGCCTCTCCTGCGCATTCGCGCCGCCGTTCGCATTCTGAAGGGGGAATTCCAGATGAAGCAGTATCAGAAGCCCAAGGTAAATTACGAGAATTTTGCGCTGGCAGAGCATATTGCAATGTGTGATTACCAGATCGGTAGTGGTGATCCTATACAATGTAAAATTATCAAGGATAATTATGATGGCGATGGTGCAGACTTTGTAAACGGTTTTGCTGAGACAGAACCTCATGTCACCAAATGCGATTTTATTGTTCCAAACTATTGCTATACCAACGGTGCTGATATGCCGAAAATTTTCCAGTCCTGACTCTCTGTGGAATCGATCTCTTTCTCCATCGCAGGCTGTGAGATCCGCCTGCTGATGCCGTTCCGGCCGGAGGTCACGCGCGGCTTCCAGCCCTTCCTCTGTGCGCCCGGCGAAGCACCCCTGACTGTCTCGCTGCTGCCCGTGCAGGCTCTGCCCGAGGTCCGCGGCCGCGAGCTTCTGCGAAATTATGCCTTTGCCGTCTTCCGAACGGAGGACGGCTTTTTTCGCGTCTTCCACGACCGGCGTGAGGGCGACCGGCCCTACGCCGTCGGCCATTTGGAGCAGGACGGGCGCGAAACCATCGAATATCTGGAGGCCGACCGGGGCTTTTTCTCCGAGACGGCCAACTGCTTCTCCCACATTGCCCTCGAGGCCCTGCTGCTGCAGCGGGACGCCATGATCCTGCACGCCTCGTTCGTCTCCACGCGCTACGGCGGGCTGCTGTTCTCCGGCGTATCCGGCATCGGCAAGTCCACGCAGGCGGACCTCTGGCAGCGCTATGAGGGCGCGGAGCTCCTTAACGGCGACCGCACCGTGCTGCGCCGCATGGACGGCGTGTGGACGGCCTTCGGCTCGCCATACGCCGGGTCCTCGAACTGCTTTGTAAACGAGAGCCGCCCCGTGCGCGCCATCGTCCTGCTGTCGCAGGGCAGCGCGTGCTCGCTGCGCCGCCTCTCCCCCGCCGCCGCGTTCCGCGGCCTGTATGCGGGAATGACCGTCAACCTATGGGACGACCGCTATGTCGCGCGGGTCTGCGACCTGCTGGCGGCGCTGGACGTTCCCGTCTACGCCCTGACCTGTACGCCTGACCGCGCCGCGGTCGACTGCCTGAAAGCGGAGTTGGAACATGAAACAGCCTGAACGCTATGTTGAACCACGCCTGACACAGTATCTTTTTGACCGCGCCAGCCGCACACTCACGCCGCTGAGCGGTACCTTTGAGCTTTCGCCGGTGTGCAACCTCGCCTGCAAGATGTGCTATGTGCGTAAGACGCCCGCCGAGGTCGCCGCCTCGCCGCGTCCGCCCGTCGGGCTGATCCAGTGGCTGTCCATCGCCGAGCAGGCGCGCGACGCAGGCATGCTCTACCTGCTGCTGACCGGCGGCGAGCCGTTCCTGTGGCAGGACTTCTGGCCGCTTTACGAGCGGCTGAGCACGATGGGCTTCCTCATCTCCATCAACTCCAACGGCACCCTGCTGGATGAGGCCCGCGTGGCCCGGCTGGCCGAGCATCCGCCCACACGCATCAACATCACGCTCTACGGCGCGGGCAATGAGACCTACGAAGCCCTGTGCGGCCGCAGCGGTATGTTTGACCGCGTGGACCGCGCCATCACCCTGCTGCGGCAGGCAGGCATCCTCGTCAAGCTCAACTGCTCCCTCACACCGCACAACGCGGGCGATCTGGAGCGCATCGTAAGCTATGCCGCCGAACGGGACCTCATCCTTGAGGTCAACACCTATATGTTCCCCCCGCTGCGCCGCGACCCGGCCATGATCGGGCGGAACGACCGCTTCACCCCGGCGGAAACGGCGCACTATCACATGGAGCGCTACCGCCTGCAGCGCGGCGAGGAGGACTTCACCCGCTTTCTGCAGAACATCCTGCGTGGCATCGCCCCGCCCCCCGGTCTGGACGAGGACTGCGTCGACCCCGTAGACGGCACGATCTCCTGCCGCGCGGGCAACGCCTCGTTCTGGGTGACGTGGGACGGCTGGCTGACGCCCTGCGGCATGATGCCGAAGCCGCGCATCGAGCTGAAGGGCAAGCCCTTCCGCGAGGCCTGGAGCGAGCTGACGCGCGTCAGCGCGGCCCAACGTCTCTCCGGCACCTGCACCGGCTGCCAGAACCGGCGCATCTGCCACTCCTGCGCCGCCATGGCCATGGCCGAGACGGGAAGCGTCTCCGGCATTCCGAAATATCTGTGCGAAATGGTCTGGGCCATGCGCACGGAGGCCGCGCGGCTGCTGGCCGAGCGACAAAAACCAACAGCATAGCCTTTCGCCCCCGGCAGGGTCACCTGCCGGGGGCGAATTTTGTCGTATGGGCGCGGATCAGGTCGTTTCGTTCTTCAGGGCATCAACGGGATTGTCGCGCTTGATCTTGCGCATGGCATACATCATGGAGAGAAACACAACGAGGAACACCATGACCGACGCGATGATCACAGCCGTCCAGTCCAGCCGGAAGTACGACGCGCCGATGAAAGAGGCGGAGCGATACATCAGGAAGGCCAGCGCAACCGACAGCGGCAGGCCGATGAGCAGGGCCCGCGTGCCGTAGAGCAGGCACTCATAGCAGATCATGCGGTTCAGGCCGCCGCGCGTCATACCGGCCGAGCGCAGCATCGCAAAGTCCCGGCGGCGGAGCAGCACGTTCGTCGTCGTGGTGTTGAAGACGTTCGCCACACAGATGAGCGACATCAGCGTGATAAAGCCATAGGCGAACACGCGCACCACGATAAGGGCATTCTCCGCGTCGCGGTACTCCTCCCGTGCGTCATAGAGGTTGCCCTCCGTATAGGTCTCGCCGGAGGCGTTCACGACCTCCTCCAGGCTCTTCTGGGCCTGCTTCGCGTCATCCGTCACCAGCATCAGCGAGCCGGTGTTCCGGGCAATGCCCTTGGCCATGGAGAACGGATAGTACAGCACGAGGCTGTCAGAGCCGCTGTTCGTCAGCTGCGTCTCCGTCCGGCCAACAATTGCAATCCCATCGCCGAACGACGCCGGGCGCGGCTGATAGGTCTGCTTCGTCTCGTTGTAATAGTAGCTGACATAGCCGCCGTCTTCGTAAGCGGTATAGACGTATTTCGAGCCGTCCTCGAGGCTGTCCGCGCTGAACGTGCGCAGCGCCGTGACGCCGTCGTTCAGTACGCGGCCGGTATAGCTCAGGCGGTTGTTCTCGTCATAATAGGTCACGCTTGCGTGGTCACAGACGATCGCGCCGGGCGCGGCATCATACTCTGCGCGCGTCATGCCGATAGAGGCGAGGATGGCGTTGAACGTCTCGTCATCGAGGTAGCAGGCGGAATAGCTCCGCGCTTTCTCGGTTCCGGCGCCGGATTTCTCCAGAATATTCCGGTAACCGCTGGCAAATTCATTCCTGTCCAGCACATAGTCGCCGTTGTCACAGGAGGCAAACCACACCTTCTCGACGCCATCCGCCGCCCGCAGGGCGGGCAGCATGGCAACATCCTTCTCCCCTTCGCCCGTGGAATAGGACAGGTCATAGGGCGGCAGGTTGACGCTCTCGGTCACGCTCTCCGTCAGGTACATGCCATAGGTACTCGCCGAGACGAACAGCAGCACACTCATGGCAAGGGAGAAGATCGTGGCACGGTACTTTTTACGGCTGCGGTGGAAATAGCGGCTGGAAAGCAGGCCCGGCAGGCCGAACAGGCGGTAGCTCAGGCGGCCGGAGCCGCCGTGTTTTGCCGCCGCGCGCACGTCGCGGCTCTGGCGGATGGCCTCAATGGGCGAAATGCGCATGGCACGCCGCGCCGGGATCTGCGCCGAGAGGAAAACCGTCGCCAGCGCGATCAGGGCCGCCGCCAACAGGGTCAGCGGCGAGGCGGCAAACCGCATCGCGACCTCGCGTGTGCCGATCAGGCCGGAAATGCGTGGGCTCAGCAGGCGGATCGTCACCCACATACCGCCGCAGCCCGCAAGCAGGCCGAGCGGAATGCCGATGAGCGCGACCGTCCCAGCCTCGGCATAGACCGTCCGGCGGAGCTGCGCCCGCGTCGCGCCGATGGACGCCAGCAGGCCGAACTGCCGCGTCCGCTCGCTGACGGAAATGGAAAACGCACTGTAAATCAGGCTGACGGAGCCGAGCATGATGAGCAGGACAAAGATGACCACAAACATCAGCAAGAATCTCGAATAGTTGCCATAGCGGAAATTGCCCTGTGTGCGCAGGTAATCCCAGTTCATGCTGATACCGCCCTCGGCCGCATCGGAATAGCGCGCCATGACCCGGTCAAGCGTCTCCTGCTTTGCATCACGCAGCAGCAAATAGACATCATACAGGCCGGTCTGCGGCTCATTCTCCTGCACCGTCAGGGCAGAGAAGCCCGGCGCGGAGTAGTCTTCAAAATTCGGGCGCTGATAGACGCCGACGATCGTATAGGTGCGCGTCTCGCGCGCCAGCAGCTGCTCCGGCTGCTCCGGCTCGTCCGTCAGGCCGGGGTCCGCAGACTCATCGCCTTCCGGCTGGAAGCCGTTGTTCTGCCACAGCCGCCAGCCGCCGGAATAGCGGTCGCCCAGCTCGAGCGTCAGCGTGTCGCCGACGAGATAGGTCCCCGCGTCGGAATAGGCCTGCAGGTGGTCCGGGATGAGCAGCTCCGTGCCGTTTTCCGGCATACGGCCCTCGACAAGATGGACCGGCATCCGGTCCGAAAACCCGGCGTCGATGGCCTCGACATACAGATAGGGCTTATAGGCGTTGTTGACCGTGACCTCTGCATAGCCGAGCACCTCGGCGGCCGAAAAAGCCTCGATATCACTGTCGGCCCGCATGGAGGCCAGTGTGTCGGCGTCCACATTATGCACGCCGAGATAGTAAGCGCCGTCCAAATAGGCCGTGACCCGCTGCAGATGCGTCATCAGCGTGGTCGCGAACGTCGTCACGGCGGTAAACATGGCCGCCGAAAGGATCACGCCGATGATCGTGACGATCGTCCGCATGCGGTTTGCGCGCATGGAGCGCTGCGCAACACGGTGAAACACATTCATTTGCGGATCACCTCGTCCCGGACGATGTGGCCGTCCTCGATGGCAAGCACGCGGTCGGCCTGCAGGGCGATGGACTCGTCATGCGTGATGACGATGAGCGTCTGCCCGTACTGGCGGTTGGAGTATTTCAGCAGCTCCACGATCTCCTGCGAGTTCTTGCGGTCAAGGTTGCCGGTCGGCTCGTCCGCCAGCACGACGGACGGCGCGTTGATGAGCGCGCGGCCGATGGAGACGCGCTGCTGCTGACCGCCGGAAAGCTGATTCGGCAGGTGCTTTTCGCGGCCGCGCAGGCCGAGCGTGTCCAGAAGCTCCTGGAGGCGCGCGTCATTCACCTTCCGTCCATCCATCAGGACGGGCAGCGTGATGTTCTCCACCACGTTCAGGACCGGGATCAGGTTATAGAACTGATAGATGAGGCCGACCTCGCGGCGGCGGAAGATCGCCAGCGCCGTGTCGGAGCGGGAGTAGACGTCCTCCCCATTCATATAAACGTGGCCGCTCGTCGGGCGGTCCACGCCGCCGAGAATATGCAGCAGCGTCGATTTGCCGGAGCCGGACGGGCCGATGATGGCAAGAAACTGCCCGCGCGGGACGGAAAAGCTCACGTCATCCAGCGCATGGACAGCGTTCTCCCCCGTGCCGTAGGTTTTGGTCAGATGTTCGACCGTCAGAAGATCCATAGATATTTTCTTCCTTTCGTTTGATGCCTTCATTTTACCATGCCCCGGTGACGGGCCAGTGACTCGCAGGTGACAATTTTGTCACATTCGCGGCACAAACAGCGCCGTCGCCCGGTGGGGATCGTCCGCAAGCTGCACAGCGCACGGACCGAACAGACGGCGCACCGTGCCATCCGCCTGCCGCAGAGCGAGAAAGCTCCCGCTCCAGAGCAGGCCGTCCTGCGCCCGAAGCTGCATGGGGTCATAGCCGCAGACAGCAAAGTCCCCCTCCGTCCGCTCCGCCGTTTCGAGCAGGGCCCGCAGCGTCACACGCCGCGCCGACCGCTCCCGTTCGAGCCGCCGCTCCGCCTCGGCCAGAAGCTCCGGCTGCAGCCGTACCTCCGGCAGGCTGAGCTGCCGTGCGAGCTGATCCGCGATCGGTTCCCCGCCGGGGTGCACCGGCATCGGCAGGCCCTCCTCTGCCGCCCGCCGCAGCAGCCACGGACCGCTGTCATAGGCCCCGCGGCGCAGGTCCGGCCACTGCAGCAGCCGCTGCGCACTGCGGGCATAGGCACCTTTGCAGGCCGCAGGCGACAGGCGCGCCAGCGCAAGGCGGCCGACATATTCCGCCGTCCCTTCGATGGTCTCCATGCGCGCCTCCTCCAGGAGAAGCTCCGGCTGGAGCGCCGCGCGGCTCTGCCGCAGAGCCAGTACCTCGGAAAGCGGCGCGCCGCCTGCCAGGGCGCGGTGCTCCTGTGCGCGCAGGGCCAGAAACGCGGGCTGCGGCTCCGTAGCCGCCAGCACCAGATCGTCCGGCCAGCCCTGCTCGCCGCAGCGGAACTGGAAGCTGTGGAACATCTCGTGCACGAGCGAGGCCGCAAGCCCCGCAACATCCGCAGGCGGGTCGGCCTCCATATCCCAGATGGCAAGATACTCCCCCTGCCGGCACACGCTGGTGTTGCCGTAGAATTCCGCCGGGCGGGGCACCATCTCACCGTTCAGAACGGCCGTGTCGTGCGTGTACAGGGCAAACGGGCAGGGTGCAAAGCCCGCCCACAGGGCCGGGAAGTCCAGCCTGTCCAGCTGCTCCCGTACCCGATCGTACCAGTTTTTCAGATCCATCGTCTGCACCTCCTTTCCCACAGCATAATAAAATCCCGCCGGAACTTCAACCTGAAATCCGGCAGGATTTTCCGGGGAAATAGACGGACAGCGCCTGCAGCGCCGCCAGCACATCCTGCGCCGGGCCGCGCAGCGTCACGCGCGAGAGCGCCGCATCTCCGCTGAAAGCCATGGTCACGCCATGCTCCGCCGCAAGGGCGGCCACAGTCCGGCAAAGCTCCGCTGCCGCGACCGGCAGGTCGAGCACGGCGCACAGCTGCCCCGTCGTGTCCATGCGCCGCTGGATGAAGTCCTCTGCCACGGCGTTCCGCCGCGCGTTCGAGGCGCTGCACACCTGCGGCAGGGCCAGAAACGCCGCGGTCTGCTCCGCCGTGAAGCGCCAGCCGCCCGGCGTCTTCTCCCCGGCGAGCAGGCCCCGCTTGAGATAGCTGCGCAGCGTGCGCTCCGTCAGCATGGAGATGGCCGCAAGCTGCGCCAGTGTGATACGTTCGCTCATACGATCCCCTTATAGAGCTTCATCGTAAATTCCGCGCCGCCGGGCACATTAGCCGCCGTGAGCGTGCCGTTCTGCGCCGCCGCGATGGAGCGTGAAAGTGCAAGACCGATGCCAACGCTCTGCTCCGGTGCGTTTTCGCCCTTATAATAGCGCTCGAACAGATGCGGCAGATCCTGCGGTGCGATGCCGCCGCCGGTATCGCGGATGACAACGACCGACGCAACGGCGTTTTCCTCCGCCCGCACCGTGATCGTGCCCTCCTGCATATGCTCCGAGCAGTTTTTCAGAATGTTGCCGAGGGCCTCCGCCGTCCACGCGGGATCGCAGCGGACGTTCCCGGAAGCCTCGACCTGCAGCTGCTGGCCGCGCAGCTCCATGCCGATGGCAAACGGCTCCGCCGCCCGCGCCAGCAGGGCCGAAAGCGGAATGGTTTCCGGGCAGAAGCGCGCCGTCCCGGCATCGAGCTTTGCCAGCTTCAGCAGCGATTCTACGAGCCAGTCCATCCGCGCCACCTGCCGCCGCAGCGCGCGCACGTCGCCGCGGCTTTCTTCGTCCACATGCCCGGCCAGACTCGTCAGCAGCAGGTTCACCGCCGTAAGCGGCGTGCGCATCTGGTGCGAGATATCCGCCATGGCGTCGGCGAGCTGCAGCTTTTCCTTTTCGAGCTGCGCGGACTGCTCCCGCAGGCGGAGCGTCATTTTGCGCACCTCGCTGCGCAGCAGGCTGACCTCGCCCTCGCCGTAATCGGCCAGATGGATATCGCCGCTGCCGTGCAGCACGGCGTCGATGTCGGCCGCCAGGCGGGCCATGGCCCGGTAGCGGCAGCAGAGCTCCACGCCGTAAAGCACCAGCAGCACGGTGCCGAGCGCCAGCGCCACGCAGGCGGCCTGCCAGCCGGACAGGCTCATCGCCGCTGCCGAGGCAAGAAACGTCAGAAGGCCGCCCACGAGCAGCGCACGGCGCAGTTCCGGGTTCCGCAGCATCGCTCAGCCCTCCATCCGGTATCCGACGCCGCGCACCGTGCGGATGAGCGCTGGGTCCTGCGGATCGTCCTCGAGCTTGTCACGCAGGCGCTTGATGTAGACCGTCAGCGTATTGTCGTTCACGAAATCGCCCGCCACATCCCAGATCTCCTCGAGCAGCTGCGCGCGGCTGAGCGTCGCGCCCCTGTGATTCAGGAATACGAGCAGCAGCCGGTATTCCAGCGCGGAAAGGCTCAGCTCCTGTCCGTTTTTGCTCACGCAGGCGCGCTCGGTGTCGACACGAAGCGGGCCGACGTCCAGAACGGACTGTACCCGCCCCGTCCGGCGCAGCACGCTGCGGATGCGCGAGACAAGCTCCCGCGGGCGGAAGGGCTTGGCGATATAGTCGTCCGCGCCGAGGTCCAGCCCCGTCACAACACTGTACTCGTCCCCGGACGCACTCAGGAAGATCACGGCCGTCCCGCCGCGCTGCTTCACAGCCGAGCAGACGGAAAAGCCGTTCCCGTCGCGCAGGCCGACATCGAGCAGCACAAGGTCAAATTCTTCCGTCTCCAGCAGAGCAAGCGCCTCGCGCTGACCGGAGGCCTGCCGCACGGCAAAGCCCTCACCGCGCAAAAACGACGTCAGCGGCTGATAGATCGCGCTGTCATCCTCCACCAGCAGGATCCGTTCCATATCCGCGCCTCCCATCCCGTTATCTTGCCTCTTATCATACCCCAACGGCATAAAATTTGCAAGACCTCACAGCCATTCGATATAATCAGATTTTTATCTGGCAGTTTCATCTTTAGAAGTATCTGCGCGCAAAAAATCGATTAAACTTTAAGAGATTATATGCTGTCAGAACCGGGGTGAAGGATCGTGAAAATCTATTGGTACCGTAATTCCAAGAACCTGATCGGGCACCGTCTGCACGACCTGCGTATCAGTCAGCACCTGACCCAGCGTCAGCTGGCCGCGCGCATGCAGCTTGCCGGAATGGAAATGAACGAAGTAACCATTCTGCGCATTGAAAAGGGCGTTCGGTTCGTGCCGGATTATGAGGTCGCCGAGCTGGCCAAGGCGCTCGGCGTGAGCTGCGACGACCTGCTGGAAGACTGCTGAAAGGATTCTTCCGGCAATATCGCACCGTTGCATTCGTCCTCCGGAAAATGCTTTCCCGGACCACGCGGTATTGCCTTTTGTTTTTTTGCGCCGTTTCATCACAGACTTCTTGTTTTCTCTGTGATGACCGTCACAAAAAATGAAAAACGGGAGAAATCGCAGGTATGCTGCGGTTTCTCCCGTCATCTTGTCAAACAGTCCCTCGGGGGATTTTTTGACAAGATGCTTTCAGAATCGCAAAATCAATTTTTGTATCATGATTTTGCAATTCTGTCGCTGCGGCGGGTGATGGAACGTGAAAGCAAACCCTGACGGTTTCCTTTCACACGATCCTTCCCTCCGAGACTTTTGGCTGGGCAGGTTATTTGACAGTCTAACGGACCGTGCTGCAAAACACAGCACGGTCCGAACTTTTGTTCTCAGTTATAACTCGGCGTACTCGCCCTCGGCGGCGTCCTCCGCCTCGACGGCAGCCTCTGTCTCAAGTGCGATGGCCTCAGCCGGGGTCTCCGGCTTCAGTCGCGCGAAGCGGTAGAACAGCAGAGACAAGACCGTTGCAACGGTCCAGCCGATCGGCCACGACAGCCAGATGCCGGTCTCCTCAAAGGTGCGGGACAGGACAAAGGCCAGTGCGACACGCAGCAGCAGGTCCGTGAACGTGGAGACCATGAACGGGCCCATCTTTCCCGCGCCGCGCAGGACGCCGTCGGCCACGATCTTCGAGGCGACGATCACATAGAAAGGCGCGACGATGTGCAGGAACTGCACGCCGGTCGCCAGCGCCTTCTGCGTCGGGTTATCGACGAAGATCTTCACAAGCGGTGCGCCCGCAAAGAAATACAGCACCGTCAGCGGGACGCACAGCGCCCACACAAGGTACAGACCCGCGCGGAAGCCGCTGCGGATGCGGTCCGGCTTCTGTGCGCCGAGGTTCTGCGCCGTGAAGTTCGAAATGCCGTTGCCCAGCGTCACGAGTGACGTGATGACCAGATTATTCAGCTTGACCGACGCGGAATAGCCCGCCATAACGGCCGTGCCGAACGAATTGATGATACTCTGCAGCACGATATTGCCGACGGAGACAAAGCTCTGCTGCAGGATACTCGGGACGGCGACGCGCGCCACGCGGCCGAGCAGTCTGCCGGAGAAGACCGGAGCCCTCTGGCCCTCCGGCAGGTGGATCTTCGCCAGACGGCGGAACACGAACACCAGCGCCAGCACGCAGCTCACGCCCTGGCACAGGAACGTCGCCCACGCAACGCCGTCCACGCCCATGCCGAACGCCGTGACGAACAGGATATCCACCGCGATGTTCGAGAGAGACGAAGCCATGAGGAAGAAGAACGGCGTTTTGGAATCGCCGAGCGCGGAGAAAATACCGGTCGCCACATTATAGAAAAACACAAACGGCAGGCCGCAGATGTAGATGTTCAGATACAGCTGAGAGTCCTTCATGATCTCATCCGGCGTGTTGATGAGGCCGAGGAGCTGACGCGACAGCAGCAGGCCGACCAGCATCAGAACAGCGCACAGGCCCGCGCTGGCGATGAGCGTGGTATAGATCGTCGTCTTCATGCTGCGCAGGTCCTTCGCGCCGAAGAACTGCGCCGCCACGACGGAGCAGCCGATGTTGCAGCCAAAGGCAAAGGCGATGAAGATCAGCGTGATCTCATAGCTGTTGCCGACGGCGGCCAGCGCATTCTCGCCGATGAATTTACCGGCGACAAAGCTGTCTGCGATATTATATAGCTGCTGGAAAATGATGCTGCCGAACAGCGGCAGACAGAATTTCCAGAGCACCCGGCTCGGTTTGCCGGTCGTTAAGTCCTGATTCACAATGATTCCTCCTTGATTCCATTCCAAGGGTGTATTATAATGGCTCTGTTCTTATACGGATAATCTATTGTTGATATGGTCTCGATATCAATTTTATATAGGAGGAACACATGGACATTGCGCTGGATTATTACCGCATCTTTGAAGCCGTAGCGCGGCACCGCAGCTTTACCCGCGCGGCGGAGGCGCTGGTCAACAGCCAGCCGAACCTGACGCGCGCCGTGCACAATCTCGAGGCGGAGCTCGGCTGCCGCCTGTTCCTGCGCTCCAGCCGCGGCGTGGAGCTGACGCCGGAGGGCGAGGCTCTCTATGCCCACGTCACGGCCGCCATGGAGCAGCTGCGCGCGGGCGAGGCCGAGCTGCAGCGCCAGCGCGAACTGCGCAGCGGCATGGTCTCCATCGCCTGCAGCGAGACGGCCCTGCACGCCGTGCTGCTGCAGGTACTCAGCCGCTTTCACCGCGAAAATCCCGCCATCCGCCTGCGCGTTTCGAACCAGTCCGCGCCGGAGGCCATCGACGCCCTGCGCAGCGGCCTTGCCGAGCTTGCCGTCGTTACAATGCCGCCCACTCCCCTGTCCGCTCCGCTGGAGGCGACGGTGCTGGCCTCGTTCCGCGAGGTCGCCGTGTGCAGCACGGCCTTCCCGCTGGACAGCGGCCGCACCTTTACGCTCCGGGAGATCGCGGCCCTGCCGCTCATCGCCCTGCGGCGCGGTACGAGCACGTTTGACCTCTATGAGAGCCTGTTCCGCCGCCATGGGCTGAGCTATGCGCCGGATATTGAGGCGGCGACCTCCACGCAGCTCCTGCCGCTTGTGAAAAACGGCCTCGGCATCGCCTTTGTGCCGGATGTTCTGCTCCCCGCCCCCGGCATCGAGCGCCTGCACCTGCGCGAGGGCCTGCCGGAGCGGGCCGTCTGCCTCATCCGCCGCACGGACCGGCCACGCAGCGTCGCTGCCGCCGCACTCGAAACGATGCTTCTTTCGCTGCAGAACAAGTAAAATGATCCTGACGATCCACATGGGCCTGTGGATCGTCAGGATCTGTTATTTGATATTATACTCCCTCGACCGTACCGGCGTTCTTCGCCTCGAGCACGCGGATGGCGTGATACAGGAACTCGTTATACGGCGTGGGGACGCCATATTCCTTGCCAAGGCGGATGACCGCACCGGCAAAGATATCGACCTCCGTTTTGCGCCCGGCCAGAATATCCTGCAGCGTAGAGGGCTTGTTGCGCGGCGGAACGGCCTTGATGACATCCAGATGGTCGCGCGCATAGTTCGTCTCGATGGGGATGCCTTTCTTCTGTGCGATCTCGATGACCTCGGCCGCGACCATGATGCGCAGCGCCTCGGCGTCCTCGCAGCTGCCCCACGCGCCATACGGCAGGTCGAGCACGGCAGCGACCTGATTTTCGCTGACGTTGCAGGCAAATTTCTCCCAGATGGCCAGCAGCATATCCGGGCGGATCTGATAGCGGATGCCCGCGCCGTCAAACAGTGCCTTGAGGCGCAGCACGCGCTCGGACAGGTTCGCGGGATCGTTCTTCTTCTCGCCATACTCCACATAGAACGCGGCGTTCGGGTCGAACGAAACGGTGTTTCCGACCTTGACGCTGCTGATGCGCATCAGGGAATAGACAATATTCTCCCAGCCGTAGGTCTTCGCCACAACCTCCTCGCTCTCCACGCCGTTGAGCGGCGAAAGGATGAGCGTCTCCGGGCCGATCTGCGCCCGCACGTCCTCGATGGCCTGCTGCAAGCCAGACATCTTCGTGGCAAAGATCACCAGATCGGCAGGCTCGCCCTCGCCCGGCTCCACAACGTGGTAGTATTCCTGCTTGCCGTTAATGACAAGGCCCTCGCGGCGGATCCGCTCCGCACGCGCACCGCCTGCGATGACACGCAGATCGTCGCCGAGCACCGGCTGCAGCCTGTCCGCAAAATATGCGCCGATGGCTCCGAGGCCGACCAGCGCGACTGTTTTGATCTCCTTCATGGCAGTGTCTCCTTTGCAGTAGCTGCGCAGACCTCATCGCGCAGCCGATATCTTGGATATTTTACCACAAATTGGCACATATTTCCACAGGATTTTTTATGTTTCCGGCAGACGGCCAAGCAGGGCAGGGCCATGCTCCCGCAGCCAGGCGCGCTGCGCGGCATAGTCGGGCAGCCATAACGCGACCTCGCGCCAGAACGCGGCGCTGTGGTTCATCTGCTTCCGGTGGCACAGCTCATGCACGGCGACATACTCGCGCACCTCCGGCGGGGCCAGCATCAGAAGGCAGTTGAAGCTCAGGCTCCCGCGGGCAGAGCAGCTGCCCCAGCGGGTGCGCTGCGCGCGGATCGTGATCCCGGCAAAGTCGACGCCCATCCGGGCCGCGAGGCGCGTCACACGCTCCGTCAGATCGGCCCGCGCCGCGGTGCGGAGCCGCTGCAGCTCCGCTTCGCTCAGGATGCCTGCCTGCTGTGCGGCCCGGCTCCCCGCTCTGGCGCGGGCCACGGCTGCCTCGAGCCATGCCGCATGCTGCTCGGCAAAGGCATGGATATCCCGCTCCGGCAGGCGCAGGGGCGCGCGGGCAACGATCTCGCCCGTCGGCAGGACCTGCAGCGCCAGCGTTTTCCGGCGGCTGCGGACGATCCGCAGCTCCGTCACGGCCGCACCGCCTGCCAGACGCGCAGGGCCAGCGCCGCACTGCCGACATGATAGCCGCTGACGGCATAGGCCGCCGTGAGCGGGCCGCGCAGCACAACGAGCAGCGGCAGCTTGCCCGCCTCGGCAAACGTCTGCCGCGCGGCAGCCTCCGCCGTGCGCGCGTCGCCGTCCAGCAAGACGGGGACGTCCGGGTTCTTTTCGCAGAAGCGACGCAGCGTCTCGTTGCGCAGGGAACCGGCATCCGGAACGAGCAGCGTCAGCGGCAAGCCCTGCAGGTTCTCGTCCAGAAGCTCGCGCAGCAGGTGCTCCGTCGGCTCCTGCCCGGGCGCGAGCCACGCCAGCAGGCCGCCGCGGGCCGTGAGCGCCGCACCGGAGACCGGCTCGCCCGCCATCGTCCGCGCGGAAAAGAAGTCCTCCATCGCATGGCTGCCCAGCATCTCAGAAAGGGCCGCATGGGCGCGTTCCGGCCGGATCGTGCGCCGTTCGCCCGCCGCAAGGGAAAAATGCAGCCGCAGCACGCGCTGGTCGCCGTTTGGGAGCCGGTTCGTCGTGAGCAGGCAGTAGTCCCCCGGCGCAGCGGAGAACGTCAGGCCGTCCGCTGCGGGCCAGAGCAGGCGCGCACCGTCCGGCGTCAGGGCAGAAAGGGAAAAGTCCACGCCGCAGACCCATTTTTCGCCCGCGGGGCAGATCAGAACGACCGTTCCGCGCGTGTTGCGGCCCTCCGTGCGCTTCCAGACGCCGTTGTGCCAATATTCGGCCGCACCGTCCTCCGGCGCAAGCCGGGCCGGGACGCCGAGCGCGCGGCAGAGCGCCGCAAACAGGACGCGCTTTGCCTCCGGCGAAGCCTGCCGCAGCGTCAGCGCCGCCAGCGGAGATGGGCTGAGCACGGACGGCTCGATCGTCTCCGTGAGCCATGCCCAGAGCGCCGCCGGGTCCCTGCGAAACACAGCGCTCCGTTCCTCCGAAAAATATGTAGTCAACTCCCGCCGCTGCGGCAGAAGCTGCTCATATCCGACGCGCGGACAGAGCACAAAGGCCTCCCAGATGCCTTCCGGCACGCCGTCCGGCCGGGGCGTGTGCGCCCATGTATCGTGCAGGACGTCCGGCGCGATATCGAGCAGGTCCTTCGGTAAAAGTGTGCGCAAAAGGGGCATTGCCTCCGGCTCCTCCCGCAGAAAGGCCGCCAGCTGTGCCGCATGGCCCGCGCCCGCGCGCAGCAGCGCCGTCTCCTCCGGCGGCAGGCCCTGCGCGTCCGCCTCGTCCAGCCGGTCCTCGCGGCGCTGCGTCCACGCCTCGTGCGCCTGCCGGAGCCACCGCTCCTGCAGGTCCCGCTGCGGCTCCGTCGGAACCGCTCCGCGCACGGCTCCTCCGCGGGGTGCCGTCAGCTCGATCGGCTCCCAGCGATCCGGCGCGGGAGCGCGCTTCCCGAGAGTCAGCACGACCGGCCCGGTCTCCTCCGGGGAGACGAAGGCCTCACAGCACAGGCCGTCCCGCCGTGCCAGCAGCCGCAGACTGCCAAGGCCGCATGTGAGGGCCGCCATGCCGGACGCATCGGTCTGCACCGTTGCCGCGGGATACCATTCACAATTATTCAGAATACAAAAATCGACATTTGCCCCCGCCGCAGACATACCGTTTTCGTCCGTCACGCGGACGGTCAGGCGGCGCACATCAGCATAGCGGGCCGTTTCGTTGCAATAGACCACATCGCCCTCGCGGCCGATGACCTCCGCATCCGGCTCCGGCTCGCCGAAGCAGCGGCTGTGCACCAGAACGGCGCGTCCGGCCGCGCTGTTGAACCAGCCGCGGTCCAGCACAGCCTCCGGCTCACAGGCCCCGAGGAAGTGCCATGCGCCGCCGCACCAGACCTCGACCCATGCGTGGTTGTCATCGCAGTGCGCCCAGCGCGGCACATAGACCTGCCGCGCCGCAAAGCCGCAGGCGCGCAGGACATTCACCGCAAACATGGACTCCTCACCGCAGCGGCCGAAGCCCGCGCGGAGCACGGCCAGCGCGCTGCGCGTGCGCTCGTCCGTCGGCTGATAGGCCACATGCTCAGCGCACCAGCGGTTGATCTCCAGAATGGCGGCCTCCTCCGGAAGACCGCGCAGCCGCTCGGCAAGCGCGGCATAGAACACGGGGCGGCAGTCGCACAGTGCCTCGTTATTGACGCGCGGATGCAGCACATAGGCAAGGAACAGCGGCTCCGGCAGGGCGCGCGTCCACGAAGCATTCTCCCGCAGGTATCGCGCATGCGCCGCACAGGAGAAAAACACCTCCGGCGGCGTATCGAGCCAGTCGCTGGCGGGGCTTGCCGCATAGCAAAGGCGGGCCAGCCGCGCCGTCTCGTCCGGCAGGGTCTGCAATAGGTCCGGAAGCTGCCAAAGGCCCGTCTGGGCGAGCTTCCGCTCAAATTCCGCTTTCCGGCCTCTCATGCCTGCGCTCCCGGCGTTCCGAGGGCGTGCACCGCCTCGGCGCATGCGCGGAACTCCGCCTCGTCCGTCAGCCAAAGCTCATACTCCGAAAGGGACGGCAGGCCCATGGACACGCCCTCCTTGCGGTAGCGCATGCCGCTGTCCACGCTGCCCTTACGGCCCGTGGTGTGGAAGGTCGTGATGCCGGTCTGCGCAGCAATCTGCGCAATGTTTGCTTTCTTTACGCCGCAGCCCGCCATCAGGTCGATGCGTCCTGCTGCCTGCTCGTTCAGCTTTGCCAGCAGCGGCGCGCCGAGGGCTGCGTTGGCCGCCTGCCCCGAGGACAGGATCGTCCGGCAGCCAAGGGAAACGGCGTCCTCCAGCGCCCGGAACGGGTCGCGCGTCATGTCGAACGCGCGGTGGAGCGTGACCTCCATCTGCCCTGCGCAGGCCAGCATGCGGCGCATCTGCGCAAGGTCCAGCTCGCCGTCCGGCGTGAGCGCGCCGATGACGACGCCGTTCGCGCCGAGGTCGCGGAAGGCCGCGATCTCCTCGCACATCTCCTCCAGCTCCGGCTCGGTATAGAGAAAATCGCCGAAGCGCGGGCGGATGAGCACATTAATGGGCACGCCGCTGCCGCGCTGCACCTGCCGGAACAGGGCATGCGTCGGTGTCGTGCCGCCGATGACCAGATGGGCGCACAGCTCCAGCCGGTCCGCACCGGCGCGGCTTGCCGCCATGGCAGAGGCATAGGAATCCACACATGCCTCGATCAGGGGTCGTTTCATTTTGCTTCCTCCTTTTTTTCCGCCAGCCCGCAGGCCAGATGGAACAGGGTGCTCACGGCCGTTCCGGTCGCGCCGGGGACCTGATGCTCCCAGACATAGCCCTTGTTGTCCGCCGTGCCTGCGATGTCCAGATGCAGCCAAGGCAGACCCTCGGTAAAGTGCCGCAGGAACAGCCCGGCCGTGATCGCGCCGCAGCCGTCGCGGCTCGTGTTGCGCACGTCACCGAGGTCGCCGCGGATGAGCTTTTCATATTCCGGGAAGTCCGGCATGCGCCAGAAGCGCTCGCCGGAGTGGGCGGCGGCCCGCTCGAGCGCGGCATACCAGCCGTCGTCGCTCGCCATAACGCCCGTGGCCACATAGCCGAGCATGGCGCAAATCGCGCCCGTCAGCGTGGCGGCGTCCACAAGGCGCGTGCAGCCCTCCTTCCGGATGGCCCACGTCAGGCCGTCGGCCAGAATGAGGCGGCCCTCGGCGTCTGCATTGAATACCTCGATGGTCTTGCCGGACAACGAGCCGATCAGGTCCCCCGGCAGCAGGCTCGTCGTGGAGATGCGGTTCTCGCAGCACGGCACGACGGCCGTAACATTCACCGGAATCCCGGCCGCCGCAATGGCGCGCACGGCAGCGGCCACGGCAGCGCCGCCCGCCATATCGCCCTTGATGCCCGCCATGGAGCCGCTGGATTTCAGATTATAGCCGCCGGAATCCACCGTCACGCCCTTGCCGACAAGGCCGAGGCGCTCCGCCGAATCCGGCGCGCCCGTATAGCGCAGCACGGCCAGCACCGGCGAGTGGCCGCTGCTGTCGCCCACGGCGAGGAAGGCCTCCAGCCCCAGCTCGTGCAGGGTGCCGCGGTCATAGCACTGCGTCTCGACCGGCAGACCCGCGCACTGCTCCGTCAGCGCGGCAGCAAGCCGCTCCGGCGTGAGCAGATTGGCAGGGCGGTTCACAAGACTGCGCGTCCGGAGGATGGACTCCGCCAGCGTCCAGCCGAGCTGCAGGTCCTGCTCCTGCCAGCCCTCGCCGGAGGCATAGCAGGCAAATTCCGGCTCCCACTGATCGGAGAGCGTATATTTCATCTGATAAGCGCCGCCGCAGATGCCCTCGGCCGCAGCCAGAAGGCCGTCACGGCCCAGCTCGGCCGCCGCGCTCAGGTCGAACACGGCGCTCTTTGCACCGCTGGCCTGCACGGCCTTGGATGCCTTGCCATAGACCTCCTTGCAGGCCAGGACCGACCAGCTCCCGCCGCGGCCCACGGTGATCTGCTCGCTGCCGTCCGGCAGGATGCGGTCGTGCAGCTTCAGATAGTCGCCGGGCTCCGGCGTCACGCGCAGACCGACCGGCTCGTTGTGATAGCGCTGGATCATGGATCATTCTCCTTTAGTAATATAAAATATCAGAAAACCCGGAGAAAACGCTCCGGGTCAGACTGTCAAAAACCTGCCCAGCCGAAAGTTCCGGAGGGAAGAAAGGTGTGAAAGGAAACCGTCAGGGTGTCCTTTCGCGTCAAATAACCCGCCGCAGCGGCAAAATTGCAAAATCATGCTGCAAAATTTGATTTTGCAATTTGGAAAGCAGCTTGGCAAAAAGGCCCGAAGGGACTTCTTTGACAAGCTGACCCGGAGAAAACGCTCCGGGTCCCGTGTGCACAAAGCCCTCCGCTTTGTCATTCCGAAAAACGAAGCGGCGTGGGGATCCCGAGCAGAAAGTTCCGAATTCGTTCAAGAGATTCCCCAGCGGTTACAAGTGTCCGGCAATGCGGGCGATCACAGTGCGGTGCACCTGCATCGCGCCCCTCGGGCAGAATTCCTGACAGCAGAAGCAGTGGATGCAGCGCCCGCGGTCGATGTGCGCCCGGCCGTTTTCGATTGTGATGGCATGGGCCGGACAGACATCGCGGCACACGCCGCAGCCGACGCACAGCGCCCGCTTCAGGCCCGGCCGCGTCCGCAGCGCAAGCGCCGCCGTCTTCCCGAGCAGGCGGCCGAAGGTGCCGCCCCGCGCGCCGAAATCCGTCCCCGTCCCATGCTGGACGATCCGGAAATCCGGGCAGGCAAAGGCCGCGGCATCCCCCGCAACACAGAGCTGCGCCGGGTCGAGCGGCGTCAGGCCGCGCTCGGCCGCTGCGCGCAGCGTCGGCACATTCTCCGGCTTCAGCCCGATGAGTGAGGCGCACAGCAGGTCGATGCGGTGTGGGTTCGTTCCGGCCAGCAGCGCGCCGAACGGACGCGGCGTTCCGGCCGTCGGGCCGTTTCCCTCCATGGCGACGACGGCGTCCACAAGATAGAGCCTCGGGTGGAAATGCTCGTTCAGGTCGATGAGCATCCCGGCAAAGTCCATGGGATCGGGATAGCGATAGTGATACTCCGGTTTGATTGTGCCGGGGATCGCACCGAAAAGATTCTTCGTCGCAGCGGAAAGGGCGAGCATGCCATGGCTCTTGAGCTTGCAGAAGCTGATGACGGCATCGGCGTCGTCCAGATAGGCCGTGTAAGTAATGTGCTTTGCCACGCGCGCGTCCGGCAGGTCGGCCTCCCGCTGGGCAAAGTTCCGGTTGAGCGTGCCGCCTGCCTCCTCGACGGCCGCAAGGCCGCAGGCACGGTAGACGGCGTTCAGATGCCCCGCTGCATAGGTGCCGCCGGGGCTGTCACCCACAACGACGGACGCGCCGCGCCGGACGAGCTCCTCCGTCAGGACCCGCAGCAGCATCGGATGGGTCGTTGCGGCCCGCTCCGGCTTCATGGCCGAGACGAGGTTCGCCTTGACGGCGATGCGCATGCCGGGCTTCACCCATGCAAGGCCTCCGAACGGCGCAAGCACCTGCTGCAGGGCTGTGCGGCAGGTCTCCGGCTCATAATCGGGGCACGCGGCAATGGCCGCATCGGGCACGCCGCTCATACCGCGCGCTCCAGCAGCAGCCGCAGGGCTGCGCGGCAGGCCGCCTCCCGGTTCTCCCCGCGCGTACCGCCGCATTCCAGCCGCACGCACCGCGTCCCGGCCGCGTCGGCGCACGCCACAAAGATCTCCCCGACGCGGGGATTTTTCTCATCCGTGCCCGGCCCGGCATTGCCGGTGACGGACAGGGCATAGTCCGCGCCGAGCAGGCTCCGCGCGCCCTCCGCCATACGGCGGGCGACCGGCTCGCACACGGCCCCCTGCGCCTCGAGCAGGGCATGCGGAACACCGAGCAGGCGCTCCTTCACGGCGTAGGCGTAGGAGATAATGCCGCCGAGATAGACGGCGGAAGCACCGGGTACATCCGTCAGCAGCTTGCCGAGCAGACCGCCGGTGCAGCTTTCCGCCGTGACGAGCGTTCTCTCCGCAGCCGTGAGCCGGGCAATGACCTGCACCGCCTCATCCATGCCAGCGCACCTTCACCAGCTCGGTGTTCTCCAGCGCGCGGGCGATCAGGCCCTCCAGGTCGAGCGGGGCGCAGGCGGCGTCCACCTGGGCCAGCGTCGGCTTCGTCTTCGGGTGGCGCGGCGTAAAGACCGTGCAGCAGTCCTCATAGGGCAGGATGGACGTCTCCATCGTGCCGATCTGACGGGCGCGCGTGACGATCTCCTCCTTATCCATGCCGATGAGCGGCTGGAAGATGGGCAGGTCCACGCAGGCGCCCGTCACGGCCATGGCTTCCATAGTCTGAGAGGCGACCTGGCCGAGGTTTTCGCCGGTGACGAGGCAGCCGCAGCCATGGTCACGCGCGATGCGCTCGGCGATCTTCATCATGAACCGGCGCATGACCAGCGTAAAGAATTCCTCCGGGCAGTTGTCACGGATCGCTTCCTGAATTTCGGTAAAGCCGACAATATTCACGGTCATTCGGCCGCAGTAGCGCGTCATCAGGTGTGCAAGCTCCAGCACCTTGTCCTTGGCCAGCTCGCTGGTATAGGGATAGGAGAAGAAGTGCACGCACTCCAGCTCCACGCCGCGCTTGGCGATCATGTAGCCCGCGACCGGCGAATCGATGCCGCCGGACAGCAGCAGCATGGCTCTGCCGCCCACGCCCGTGGGCAGGCCGCCCGCGCCGGGCTCCGCCGGGCCGTGCACATAGGCCGCGCGGTCGCGCACCTCGACATAGACCGTGTAATCCGGGTGATGCACATCGACCGTCACGTCCGGAAAGGCCTCAGCCAGACGGCCGCCGATCTCCTGCGACAGGCCGATGGACGTCAGCGGAAAGCGCTTGTCCGAGCGGCGCGACTCGACCTTGAACGACTTCGCCATGCTCAGGTCTTCGCCGAGGTAGGCCATGGCCGTATCAAAAATGGCGTCGAGATCCTTGGCGCACGGGCGGCAGCGGCACAGGCTCACCACGCCGAAGATAGCATGGCAGGCCTCCCACGCGCCGTCGAGGTCGCAGTCGGCGTTCTCCGGCTCCACATAGGCCGTAGACTGGACGATGGAGACGCGGAAGTCGCCGAACGGGCGCATACGCCGGGCAACATTCGTCTTGAGACGGTTCTCAAACTGGAAGCGGTTACCGCCCTTCAGGACGATCTCGCCCAGCTTCAGCAAAAACATTTCATTCATGGTAAATTCCTCAATTCCTCAGTTCTGGATCAGTTGGTGCGTGCGGTACTGGATGGCCTCGGACAGGTGCTCCGGCAGGATGCTTTCGCTCCCGGCAAGGTCCGCGATCGTGCGGGCCACGCGGCGGATGCGGTCATAGCTGCGGGCAGTGAGGCCGAGGCTCTCGAACGCCTGCTGCATCAGCAGAGCTCCCGTTTCGTCCAGCTCGCAGAAGCGGCGCAGCTCCGGCGTCTGCATATTGGCGTTGCAGCGGCAGGATGTGCCCTTGAAGCGCTCCCGCTGGATAGCGCGGGCCGTTTCGACGCGCTGCTTGACCACGGCAGAAGACTCCGGCACGGTCGTGCTGCGCAGCTCGTCAAAGTGGAGCGACGGCACCTCCGTGATGATGTCGATGCGGTCGAGCAGCGGGCCGGAGATGCGCGAAAGATAGGCCTGCACCGCACCCTGCGAGCAGGTGCACCGCCCCGAGGGGTCGCCGTACCAGCCGCAGCGGCACGGATTCATGGCGCACACGAGCTGAAAGCGGCTCGGGTAACTTGCTGAGCCGTTTGCGCGGGAGATCGTTACCATGCCGTCCTCAAGCGGCTGGCGCATGACCTCGAGCGTCTCGCGCCGGAATTCCGGCAGCTCATCGAGGAACAGCACGCCGCGGTGGGCCAGTGAGATCTCGCCCGGGCGCGGCGTGGAGCCGCCGCCCGTCAGGCCGGGAGCCGAGATCGTGTGGTGCGGGCTGCGGAAGGGGCGGCGGCGCACCAGCGGGGACTCCGGCGTGAGCAGGCCCATGACGGAGTGGATCTGCGTGACCTCCAGTGCCTCCTCGCGCGTCATATCCGGCAGGATGGACGGCAGGCGGCGGGCCAGCATGCTCTTGCCGGAGCCCGGCGGGCCGACGAGCAGCACATTGTGCGCGCCTGCGGCCGCGACCTCCAGCGCGCGCTTGACATGCTCCTGTCCCATGACATCGCTGAAGTCCGGCAGGCGCTCCTCCGTCTCCTCGGGCTGCCAGGCAGGCTCCGGCTCGATGGAGAATTCACCGCGCAGATGGGCGGCCAGCTGCCGCACCTCCTTCACGGGGATGACGGTCAGGCCGCCCGCCAGCGTGGCCTCGCGCGCATTTTCCGCCGGGACATACAGCGTGCGGATGCCGGCCTTCCGGGCGGCGATGGCCATGGGCAGCACGCCGTTGACCGGACGCAGCTTGCCCTCAAGGCTCAGCTCGCCGAGAAAGGCGGACGGCTCGCGCGGCAGGCGGACAAGCTCCTGCGCCGCAAGAATGCCGAGCAGGATCGGCAGGTCGTAGAGCGTGCCGGTCTTTTTCGTCCCGGCCGGGGCAAGGTTCAGCGTGATGCGGCTGACCGGAAAGCGGAAACCGCTGTTTTTGATGGCAGCGCGCACCCGCTCGCGCGACTCGCGCACGGCGGCATCCGGCAGGCCGACGAGCTCAAAGCCCGGCAGGCCGCTGGAGATGCTGCACTCGACCATGACGGGATAGCCGCTGATGCCGGACAGGCCCACGGAATCCACGCGTGAAGTCATACGTTCCCCCTCCTTTTCCTTTATTTTTTTATCATACAACACAGACCGCAAAAATACAAGCGCCGCCGTGCAAAAGCGACGGCGGCTTAGTGAATATTCAAACTATGATTTCATTTTAGAATAATCCTTGAATTATTGCCTGAATCAGCCCCGACAGGGCGTTAGCACCCGCATCCTTTAAGATATTTCCGAGACCAGCCAGCAATGATTTAAGTACATTGGGCTTGCTTTTATTCTCAATTTCACTTCTAATATCAGACAGTAATTCATTTGCTCTCTCTGTAATATCGTTTGAAAGCCTTTCTTTAAGTAATCTTTTCTCAATTTCGTCAACTGCCTGCTCCACAGCACTATACGAGAAGGTAATGTTGTTTTCACCCCCAGATATAATTTGCACATGGTCACTTGGCGAAGTAATAATACTAGTATTTCCAAAAAAATTATTTATAGTTTGCGGAATGCCTGCCGCACAGTTTTTCTCTTTTTCAGAAAAAACCATATTTTCTCCAACAATGCCTTCTGCCTCAAGCTTTAGTGTCCAATCTAAAATTGTATTCTTAACTTTTTCTTCTATATCGGCTATTGACGTACTCGGAATATAAAGTTTATAGGTCATTGGCACTGGCGGTTTGAATAGGCTATTTAGGTATTCCAATTGTTCTCCTGAAAACTCACAAATTAGCCAACCGTCATCAGATGATTTGCCTAAGGAAATTATCTCCGAAATGGAGTTAACAATTTTTCGTTCGCATATCTTTTTCTCAAAATCGTCGTTTTGAATAACAGTTGGGATCCAACCTCGATAGGGGTTAAGCGCTTTCAAAACTCCTCTCACTTTTCTATACTCGGGGCAATAGCCCGGACCAGGATAGCCATTTAATTCATATTGAGTCCATTGATCGAATTGAGCCAAATCAAGTTTAGAGGATATTAAGTGCGCTTTGCGCAAAACGTTCACAACATCACAACCCGATCTCGTTATTTCATTTTGCAGTCCTAATACTAAGCTGTTCATTTCAGTCTCCTTTCTATTTTTTTGAAAGTGTTTGAAAGGGCATTATATTTCATTATTTCTATGCCGATTTCAAATGCAGAAGGCCGCATAGAGCGGGACGTTCTTTTTCCGATCCTCGAAGCCGAAGTTTTTCGCAGAGAGCTTGATGGCATAGGCAGGCTGATAGGCATCCATATAGAGCTTCAGGCTCTTGGCTCTGGTGTTGTCAGCAGATTTGACCTCAATGGGAATGAGCTGCCCGTCACGCTGAATGATAAAATCAATTTCAGCACCACGCTCGGACTCCCAATAGTAGGTGTGGTAGCCGTTCATGGTAAGCTGCACATTGACATAGTTCTCCGCCATACCGCCTTTGAAGTCGTTGATTTCCTCCACCATATAGAGAATGTCATTGGCGGCCAGATCCTTTTTGGCGCAAAGCAGTCCTAAGTCAGACACATAAATCTTGAACGCATCAATATCACGGTAGTTTTCAAGGGGCTTTTTGATTTGCTCGACCTTGTAGACCTGTGACACGATACCAGACAGGCAAAGCCATTCGATCGCATTTTCAAATTCGGAAGCCCGTCCTCCTTTCTTAATCAGCTTATATTGGAAACGGGTATTCTTCTTGGAGAGCTGGACGGTGATGTTATCGTAGGCAAGTCTGGTTTTCTTGATTTCATTCAAGTTGTTATACTTGCTCATATCGTTGAGATAGCTTGCAAGTATCGTATCCTGCGTATGGCGAACAAGGATATAATCCCTGGTTTCAGCGAATTGCATCACGCACTCCGGCATACCGCCGACCACAAGATACTGACGGTAAAGCTGCATGGCCGCATCGTGCAGGGCCGACGGCAGCGGCGTATCGGTCTGGAAGCACTTTTTAATCTGCTCTACCAAATCGTCCTCACCGAGCGCCAACATAAATTCCTCCATATCCATAGGATAAAGCGTTTTCATATCGACCTTTCCTACGGGGAAAGAGAATTTCGCCCGGTTGACTGCAACGCCGAGCAAGCTGCCTGCGACGATGATGTGGTAATCTGGAGCGTCCTCGCAAAAGTATTTGAGTGAAGTCAACGCCCTTTCGCAGAGCTGCACCTCATCAAAGACTATCAGCGTTTTTTCCTTTACGATAGTCTGACCTGCGATATGGGACAAAATCGGGATCAGATAATCGGGGCTGATGTTTTCCTCAAAGGTTTCGTTCAGCTTTGGATTGGTTTCAAAGTTGAAGTATGCCACATTTTCGTAGTGGGTGCGCCCGAACTCCAGAATGGAATAGGTCTTTCCGACCTGTCTTGCGCCCTGTAAAATAAGGGGCTTGCGGTGTTCGTTTTCTTTCCACGCTTCCAGAAAGCCCGTGATTTTTCGATACATGCTTCATCCCTCCTCAAGGGTACTGAGACCAGTATATCGCACATTCGTGTAAAAATCAACGAATTTTTCTCAATTTTTTACACTAAATTACGCGAACTTTTTCTTGATTCTCACACGATCCGACACGAACATCCCGATTCTCCGATTCTCCCGCACTTTTGTTGCGGAAGCGCCAGGCAGCCGCTTCCCCATCTTTTCGTTCTTCGCGGCAATATGCCGAAAATGGCCGCACGCTACGTGGCACAGTTCCAAGATTTTCGCGGTTCTTTTCGTTTTTCTGATTTACAAATCCGGACTTTAGTGTTAGAATGGAGATGTTTTGAAAGAAATACTTTCAGGAGGTATTTATTTTGGCACGTAAATTCAAGACGATGGACGGCAACACCGCCGCCGCCCATGTCAGCTACGCCTTTACGGAAGTAGCCGGCATCTACCCCATCACCCCCTCCAGCCCGATGGCCGACTATGTCGACCAGTGGTCTGCGCAGGGCCGTAAGAACATCTTCGGCAACCGCGTCAAGGTCGTCGAGATGCAGTCCGAGGCAGGCGCTTCCGGCACCGTTCACGGCTCTCTGGCCGCCGGCGCTCTGACGACGACCTATACTGCTTCGCAGGGTCTTCTGCTGATGATCCCGAACATGTATAAGATCGCCGGTGAACTGCTGCCCGCCGTCTTCCATGTCTCCGCGCGTACCGTCGCGACCCATGCGCTGAATATCTTCGGCGATCATTCCGACGTTTACGCCTGCCGTCAGACCGGCTTCGCCATGCTCTGCGAGACCAACCCGCAGGAAGTCATGGACCTTGCCCCTGTCGCGCACCTGTCCGCCATCAAGGGCCGCGTCCCGTTCATCAACTTCTTCGACGGCTTCCGCACGTCCCATGAGATCCAGAAGATCGCCATCTGGGACTACGATGACCTGAAGGAAATGTGTGACATGGACGCAGTGGCTGCCTTCCGCAACCACTGCCTGAACCCCGAGCGCCCCGCCATGCGCGGCTCTCACGAGAACGGCGACACGTTCTTCCAGCACCGCGAGGCCTGCAACGGCTACTACGACGCTCTGCCTGAGATCGTCGAGGAGTACATGGGCAAGGTCAACGCCAAGCTCGGCACCGACTACAAGCTGTTCAACTACTATGGCGCACCGGACGCAGAGCGCGTCATCATCGCCATGGGCTCCATCTGCGACGTCGCAGAGGAAGTCATCGACTACATGAACGCTCACGGCGAGAAGGTCGGCCTCGTGAAGGTCCGCCTGTACCGTCCGTTCCGCGCCGACCGTCTGCTCGAGGCCATTCCGGCCACCTGCAAGAAGATCGCCGTTCTCGACCGCACGAAGGAGCCGGGCGCCCTGGGCGAGCCGCTCTACCTCGACGTCGTGACCGCTCTGGCCAACGCCGGCCGGATGATCCCGGTCATCGGCGGCCGCTACGGCCTCGGTTCCAAGGATACGCCCCCCGCATCCGTCTTCGCCGTCTATGAAGAGCTGGCGAAGGAAGAGCCGAAGCGCCACTTCACCATCGGCATCAACGACGATGTCACCCACCTGTCCCTCGAGGAGCATGCCGCACCGAACACCGCTGCGGAAGGCACCATCGAGTGCAAGTTCTGGGGCCTCGGCGGCGACGGCACCGTCGGTGCAAACAAGAACTCCATCAAGATCATCGGCGACCATACCGACAAGTATGTGCAGGCCTACTTCCAGTACGACTCCAAGAAGACCGGCGGCGTGACCATCTCGCACCTCCGCTTCGGCGACAAGCCCATCAAGAGCCCGTACTACATCAACAAGGCCGACTTCGTCGCCTGCCATAACCCGTCCTACATCACCAAGGGCTTCAAGATCGTCAACGACGTCAAGCCGGGCGGCGTGTTCCTCATCAACTGCCAGTGGGATCTGGCCGAGCTGGAGCACCACCTGAACGCCGAGGCGAAGCGCTACATCGCGAAGAACAACATCCAGCTCTACACGATCAACGCCATCGATCTGGCCATCAAGGTCGGCATGGGCAAGCGCACGAACACCATCCTGCAGTCCGCCTTCTTCTCCCTCGCCAAGGTCATGCCCGAGGCCGACGCCATCAAGTACATGAAGGACGCCGCCGAGCATTCCTACGCCAAGAAGGGCATGGATGTTGTTGAGAAGAACTGGAACGCCATCGACGCCGGCGCTACCGCCTACGTCAAGGTCGATGTCCCCGCCGCATGGGCCGAGGCTGAGGATCAGCCCGACACCACCGTGCTCGAGGGCAAGCCGGAGCTCGTGAAGATGGTCAAGAACATCCTCCTGCCCATCGACAAGATGGACGGCGATTCCCTGCCTGTCTCCACGTTCATGGATCATGTCGACGGCCAGTTCGAGCTGGGCGCTTCCGCTTACGAGAAGCGCGGCGTCGCCGTGACCGTCCCCGAGTGGGACGCCGACAAGTGCATCCAGTGCAACAGCTGCGCATTTGTCTGCCCGCATGCCACGATCCGTCCGTTCGCACTGACCGAAGAAGAGGCCGCTGCCGCTCCCGCCGCTGCGAAGATCCGTCCGGTCAAGGCTGGCAAGGGCAAGGGCAAGTATCAGTACACCATGGCTGTCTCCCCGCTCGACTGCATGGGCTGCGGCGTCTGCGTCGGCGTCTGCCCGACGAAGGCCATCACCATGGTCGCTCAGGAGAGCCAGCTCGATCAGCAGCCGGTCTTCAACTACATGGTCTCCAAGGTCGCGCCGAAGGAAGAGCTTCAGGATCTGAGCGTCAAGGGCAGCCAGTTCAAGCAGCCCATGCTCGAGTTCTCCGGCTCCTGCGCAGGCTGCGCCGAGACGTCCTATGCACGCCTCATCACCCAGCTGTTCGGCGACCGCATGTATATCTCCAACGCCACCGGTTGCTCCTCCATCTGGGGCGGCCCGGGCGCGACGTCCCCGTACTGCACCGATAAGAACGGCCACGGCCCCGCATGGTCCAACTCCCTGTTCGAGGACAACGCAGAGCACGGCTACGGCATGTACACCGCGCAGAAGGTCATCCGCGAGAACCTCGCCGAGAAGACTCACGCCCTGCTCGCCATCGACTGGACGGCTGCAGAGCTGAAGGAAGCCGCTCAGAAGTGGCTCGACACCATGGAAGACGGCGCTGCCAACAAGGAAGCTGCCAAGGCTTACATCGCCGCCCTCGAAGAGAGCATCTGCGACGGCTGCGACTGCGACGCCTGCAAGCTGGCCTCTGAGATCCTGAGCCAGAAGGATTACCTCAGCAAGAAGTCCGTCTGGATCTTCGGCGGCGACGGCTGGGCCTACGATATCGGCTTCGGCGGCGTGGACCATGTCCTTGCCCAGAACGAGGATGTCAACATCTTCGTCTTCGATACCGAGGTGTACTCCAACACCGGCGGACAGGCCTCCAAGGCTTCCAACATCGGTCAGGTCGCTCAGTTCGCGGCTGCCGGTAAGGAGACCAAGAAGAAGAGCCTTGCCGAGATCGCCATGTCCTATGGCTACATCTACGTCGCGCAGGTCGCGATGGGTGCCAACCAGGCTCAGACCCTCAAGGCCATTGCCGAGGCCGAGGCCTATCATGGCCCGTCCCTCATCATCGGCTATGCTCCGTGCGAAATGCACTCCATCAAGGGCGGCATGATGCACTGCCAGGAAGAGATGAAGAAGGCTGTCGACTGCGGCTACTGGAACATGTTCCGCTTCGACCCGTCCAAGGAGACCGGCAAGTTCACCCTCGACTCCAAGCAGCCGAAGGGCGGCTATCAGGAGTTCCTGATGAACGAGGCGCGCTATAGCCGCCTGACCCGCGAGTTCCCGGAGCGTGCAAACGAGCTGTTTGAGCGCAACGAGGAATCCGCAAAGGCCCGCTATGAGCACCTGCTCAAGCTGGTCGAGATGTACAAGGACTAAGCCCTTGTTGCATCTGACCTGATACCTATAAAATCGCCCCCATCGGCCAAAGCCGATGGGGGCGATTTTGATCGGTTTGCTTATTCTGCAATTCCCGGCAGGCGAAAGTCCGGGAAATACGTCTTCACAAATTCGACGTCCGCCACCTGAAAGCTGCGGCCGTTCAGGGGCGCAAGTACGCCTGCGTCCGTGGTGAAGCAGAACGTCAGGCGATAGGAATACAGCGCCTGATAGCGCCGGTCAGCGTGCGGATCGAGCTTGCCGTACTTGCCGTCGCCCAGCAGCGGATGTCCGGCGTGCGCAAACTGCGCGCGGATCTGATGCGTGCGGCCCGTGATCAGCTCACACTCCACCAGCGACAGGCCGCCGCGCTTTGTAAGCGTTCGATAGCGCGTTTCGCAGGTCTTTGCGCCCTTCTGCGGCGTATCCGTGACGAAAACGCGGTTTTTGACCGCATCCTTGAAGAGATAGCCCTTCAGCACGCCGGTCTCCGGGCGGGGCGTGCCCTCCACCACGGCGAGATAGCGCTTGTCCAACTCGCGGTCGCGAATTTTCTGGTTCAGGATGCGCAACGCCTCGGCCGTCTTGGCCGCGATGACGATGCCGCCGGTGTTGCGGTCGATCCGGTTGCACAGGGCTGGGGTGAAGGCCTGCTCCTCGCGCGGCCGCCACTCTCCTTTTGCATAGAGATAGGCCTGAATATGGTCGATGAGCGTGCGCCCATACTCCGCGCCGTCGTGCGGATGCACGGCCACGCCGGGCTTTTTGTCCACGAGCAGGATGTTTTCGTCCTCATAGACGATGTTGAGCTTCGGTGCCGTCACCGTCAGATAGGCGTTGGCCTCGGAGGGCTTGTCGAAAAACTCGTCGTTGATATAAAGCTGCAGCACATCGCCCTCCTGCAGGCGCGTGTCGCGCTGCGCGCGGGCGTTGTTGCACTTGATACGCTTGAGGCGGATATACTTCTGCGCCAGCGAGGCGGGCAGCAGCGGAACGGCCTTGGCCAGAAAGCGGTCGAGCCGCTGCCCGGCGTCATTGCGGCCGATGGTCAGTTCTTTCATGGGAGCGTGGTCTCCTTCGCTGAAATCGGGCAGCAGCGCACCATGAAGCGAAAGCATTCGGCGAGAGATTTTTTGTCGAGCCGAGATTCGGAAAGTGCAGGCGTACTTTGTGTACTCCAAACTTTTCGAACCGATGGATCGGCGAAAAAGATTCGGCGAAGGCCGAAGCGGCAATGGGGCGCTGCTGCCTTTACTATGCCGCAGATCGTTCGGATTGTCAAGGTTTTTTATGAAAAAATCGAAAAAGGATTTGACAAAATCACGAAAAACCGTTATAATATCTCCTGCACGACTATGGAACAGGGGATCATTATGCTGCTTGGATTATCAAAAATCATGCAAAAGCCGGACAGTGTTCTGCCCTTCCATACCGCGCTGGATCTGCACGATCTGCAATTCGGCGGGAGTTTTCCCGTGCAGGAGCCCGTCTCCGCCGAGGGGACGGTGCGCAACACCGCCGGTGTCCTCGTTTTAGAGGCCGTGATCTCCACCAATCTGCACGCTGTCTGCGACCGCTGCGCCGCGCCGTTTGAACGCCGCGTCTCCTGGCCGGTGCATGCTGTGCTCACCCGTTCGCTCGAGCGGGAGGATGAGGCAGATGAGTGGACTTTCCTCCTGCAGGAGGGGGATATGGCCGATCTGGACGAGATCCTGACGACCGCGTTCGTGCTGAACATGGATTCGAAGCTGCTTTGCAAGCCGGACTGCAAGGGCATCTGCCCCCGCTGCGGCAAGAATCTGAATGAGGGCGCATGCTCGTGCCGCCCTGAGATCGATCCCCGTTTGGCTGTCCTTGGGCAGCTGTTGAAGGATAAATGATTATTTTCTGCGAAAGCATCTGACCAAGGAGGTGTCATTCATGGCTGTTCCTAAGTGTAAGGTTTCCAAGGCAAGACGGGATAAGAGACGCAGCTCCCACTGGAAGCTCTCCATCCCCGGCGTAGTCGCTTGCCCGAAGTGCGGTGAGGCTCGTCTGCCGCACAGAGCTTGCAAGAACTGCGGTACCTACAATGGCCGCGAGGTTCTTCCTGCCGCCGAGGCGAAGTAATTCCGTTCCCACAAGGAAAGCAGGAAAGGATAAGCTCCTTTCTCTCAGCCTGCCGGACAGCGCCCCTTCCGGGGTGGTATCCCGGCAGGTTTTGCTTTGTTTGCGGGCATTTTTGTTTGTGCCTTGCAAATCGAAGCGTTTTGTGCCATAATAGGAAAAAGAACCCGCGGCGCTCTGCCGCAGAGAGGAGGCTTGCGCTATGCCCAAGCCCTTGGTTGCGATCGTTGGACGGCCGAACGTCGGCAAGTCCATGCTTTTCAACAAACTGACCGGCCGGCGCGCCGCCATCGTGGAGGATACGCCGGGCGTGACCCGCGACCGCATTTACGGCGACTGTGACTGGAACGGCCGCGAATTCGAGCTCGTGGATACGGGCGGCATCGAGCCGAACACCGACAGTGAGATGCTGCAGTTTATGCGCCGCCAGGCCGAGCTGGCCATCGCCGCTGCCGACGTGATCGTCATGGTCACGGATGTGAAGACCGGCGTGACCGCCGCCGATCAGGACGTCGCCAATATGCTGCTGCGCAGCCGCAAGCCGGTCTGTCTCGCCGTGAACAAGTGCGACTCCGTCGGCCCCACGAACCCCGACGTCTACGAATTCTATGCGCTCGGCCTCGGCGACCCCATCGAGGTCTCCGCCGTCCACGGCCACGGCACCGGCGACCTGCTCGACTGGTGCGTTGCGCACTTCCCCGCCCCCTCCGAGCAGGAGGACGAGGGCGAGGTCATCAACGTTGCCATCATCGGCAAGCCGAATGTCGGCAAGTCCAGCCTGCTCAACCGCATTCTCGGGCAGGAGCGCGTCATTGTCTCCAATGTCGCCGGAACGACGCGCGACGCCATCGACAGCTATTTTGAAAACGAATTCGGCAAATACCGCTTCATCGATACCGCCGGAATGCGGCGCAAGTCCAAGGTCGATGACGCCATTGAAAAATATTCCAATCTCCGATCCATCGCCGCCATTGAGCGCGCGGATGTCTGCCTGATCCTCATCGACGCCGTCGAGGGCGTGACGGAGCAGGACACGAAGATCGCCGGTCTGGCCCACGAGGCCGGAAAGGCCAGCATCATCGTCGTGAACAAGTGGGACCTTGTGGACAAGGACACGAACACCATGGCTGAGAAGACGGCCGAGATCCGCCGCGACCTCAGCTACCTCACCTACGCGCCGATCATCTTCCTGTCCGCCCTGACGGGACAGCGCGTCGGCAAGCTCTATGAGCGCATCAACGCCGTGGCCAACCAGAGCGCCATGCGCATCACGACCGGCATGCTCAATAGCATTCTTGAGGACGCCACGGCCCGCGTGCAGCCGCCCACGGACAAGGGGCGCCGCCTGAAGATCTATTATATGACGCAGGTCGGCGTAAAGCCGCCGCACTTCGTCATCTTCTGCAACGACGCGCGCCTGTTCCACTTCTCCTACCAGCGCTATCTGGAGAATCAGCTCCGCGGTGTCTTCGGTCTGGAGGGAACGCCCATCCGGCTGACCATCCGCCAGAAGGGCGATAAGGAGGACTGAGCATGGACTGGTGGCGCATCGTCTGCTGTGCCGCTGCGGGCTACCTGCTCGGCAGCTGCAATGGCGCTATCGTCGTGTCGCACACCTGCATGCACGACGACATCCGCAAAAAAGGCAGCGGAAACGCCGGCCTGACGAATTTTCTGCGGAACTTCGGCGGCTGGGCAACGCTGCTCGTCGTCCTGATGGATATGGGTAAGGTCGTGCTCGCCTGCCTGCTCGGCCGCTGGCTCCTGCCCGGAAACCCGCAGCTCGGGATGATGATCGCAGGCGCGATGACGGAGCTGGGCCATATTTTCCCGGTCTTTTACGGCTTCCGCGGCGGCAAGGGCATCCTGTCGAGCGCTGCACTGGCGATCATGATGGACTGGCGCATCTTTGTCATCGGCTTCAGCCTGTTTCTGATCATCGTCTTTGCGACGCACTATGTCTCGCTCGGCTCCATTCTGGCCGCCACGGCCTATGCCGTGCTGTTTGTCATCTTTTTTCCCGGACAGCCGTGGATCTGGAGCATCGCCATTGCTATGGCCGTCCTTGCGATCTTCATGCATCGCAGCAATATTGCCCGTCTGCTCCATGGCACGGAGACAAAAACCTATCTTTTGAAATCCAAGAAAAAGTGAGGAATCTTTCATGCAGGTAACGATCGCCGGCAGCGGCGGCTGGGGCACGGCCCTTGCCATTCTGCTGCATGAAAACGGTCACGATGTCACCCTTTGGTCGCATTTCGAAACGGAGAGCAAGCAGCTCGCCGAGACCCATCAGAATCCATATCTCCCCGGCGTCACGCTGCCGGAGGGACTGCATTATTCCGCCGACCCCGCCTGCGCGCAGGGCAGGGAGATGGTCGTGTTCGCCACGCCGTCGTTCGCCGTGCGCACCACGGCCCACGCCTTTGCGCCGTACCTTGCCGAAACGCCCCTGCTCGTCTCCGTGACGAAGGGCATCGAGGAGGGTACCGGCTACCGCATGTCTGAGCTTGTCTCGCAGGAGACCGGCCGCACCGTCGTCGCCCTGTCCGGCCCCTCGCACGCCGAGGAGGTCAGCCGCGGCATCCCGACGGGCGTTGTCGTCGCCTGCCCGGAGCGGGAGCTTGCCGAGCGCGTGCAGAACGCCTTCATGTGCAGCCGTTTCCGCGTCTACACCAGCCCGGACACGGCCGGTATCGAGCTGGGCGCGGCACTCAAAAACGTCATCGCCCTCTGCGCCGGTGTCTGCGACGGCATGGGCTACGGCGACAACACCAAGGCCCTGCTCATGACGCGCGGCCTTGCCGAGGTCGCCCGGCTGGGCATGGCGCTCGGCGCGCACCGCGAGACCTTCGCCGGTCTGGCCGGTGTGGGCGACCTGATCGTCACCTGCACGTCCATGCACTCCCGTAACCGCCGCGCCGGTATCCTCATCGGCCAGGGCGTTCCCGTGCAGGAGGCCATGAAGCAGGTCGGCGCCGTCGTCGAGGGCTATTATGCCGCCCAGTCCGCGTGGGAGCTGGCGCAGCGCAAGAATGTCGACATGCCGATCACCGAGGCGGCCTATGCCGTGCTCTATGAGGGCCGCGATCCGCGTGAGGCGCTCAATTCGCTCATGCTGCGCGACCGCACCTCAGAGGCAGAGGACGCCGCATGGGCACGGTGAACCGCCGCGCAGAGCTGCTGCGTTCGCTGAAGTTCACTCTGTTCTCTGCCTCGGCCGGGCTCATCCAGATCGGCGCGTTCGCCCTGTGCAACGACGTCATCCACCTGCCCGCATGGCTGGGCTATCTTATCGCATTGGTGCTATCCGTGCTCTGGAACTTTACGCTGAACCGGCGCTATACGTTCCGCTCCGCCGCAAGCGTGCCGCGCGCCATGGCGCTTGTCGCGCTGTTCTACCTCGTCTTTACGCCCTGCACCACCTGGCTGGAGCACTGGCTCACCGACGTGAAGCTCTGGAACGACTACCTGGTCACGGCGCTCAACATGGTGCTGAACCTCGTGTTAGAGTTCCTCTATGACCGCTTCGTCGTCTTCCGCGGAACGATCGATTCCAGAGACGCAAAATAACAAGCAAGACCTGCCTGATTTCGTTCAGGCAGGTCTTGCTTGTTTTTGCAGATCCGTTCAGGCGTCGATGGTGCCTTCCAGAAGCGTCCAGCCGTCGCCGCCGAGGGGGCCGCCGTCCGTCCGGCCGAGGAAGCCGCCGCCCAGCAGGTCGAACACGCTGCCGCGGAAGCTGAATTCCGGCAGGCGGCCGACAGGCAGGCCGTCACGGCACAGATAGGCCGTCTGCACCGGTGTCGCGAAATCCCCTGCAGGCGTCATATCGCCGCCGGAGGCCACGTCGATCAGGATAAACGACCGATCGCCGAGCAGCTCGGCATAGGAATGTGTCTGTGCAATGCGCAGGCAGCCCTCCGAGGCCGAGCGGCAGGGCGCGGCGTCATAAGCGCCGCCCGCCGCGGCAGTCGCCATGCAGCCATAGCGCGCAGCCTGTGCACGATCCGCTGCGCCGCGCACAAGCACGCCGTTTTCGATGAGCGGCAGTGTGTCGCCCTCGAGCACGGAGCCCTCCGCATCAAAGAACGGCAGCCAGCTCTCAGGACGCCGGTCGACCTGCAGCGTCAGCGCGCCGGAGAAGAGCTTCTCCCCCATTTTGCCGCTGAACAGCGACGCACCGCTCTCCAGCTTCTGCACGTCGAGCAGGCCCTCGAGCTTTCCGCTCAGGAAGCTGCCCGCAAACAGGACGGGGAGCTTTTCCTTCGGCATAGGCACCTCGTTGCGGTAGGCACGCAGGGAACGGCGCGCGGCCTCCAGCCCGTCGATGGCCGCATTGCCGCGGCTCGTCCAGCCGATGCCGGTGTCAAATACGTTCGGCGATGCCTCGTCCTTCACGACCAGATTCAGGAACGAACCGCTCTGCCTGTCGTCGAGCCTGCGGCCGAGGTCATTTTCCAGCCGCACCCGCTCGGAAAGCGCCACGATCTTATTGGAAAACACAAAGCCGGGACATTCCTCACGCAGATGTGCCAGCAGAGCCTCGGACTGCTCCAGCAGCTCACGCTCCTCCGGCATAACGCCGGTCTCGCGGCTGCGGACCAGAGCGCCAAGCGGCTCCGGGTGGGAAAGGCCGGCAGTGAGCGCGCGCTGCGCGGCCTGCCATGTTACCTCGTCCGGCTCGCCAAACACGCCGCTGATGCCGAGCTTTCCGCCGTCATACACGCGGCAGCCGCTGCGGACGATGTGCTTGCGGCGCACCTCCGTCACGGCGCCCTCGGAAATATTCAGAGAAACCTCGCTTCTCTCGATCTGATAAAGCTCTTTTTGCATCTCCGTCTCCTCCTTACTGCGCCTTCAGGCCGCGCACCCGCAGGTACGGCCCGCCGAACGCGACGCGCAGCGGCCACTGCTCCATTTTGCCGCAGCCGCCCGTGAACAGGCTGCGCAGCTCCGTCTCGGCCGTCGCGCCGTCGATCTGATGCAGCGTCTGCATCACATTGCCGGAGATCACGCTGACCAGCACCGGCTCTGCCGGTTTTCCGCCGCGGATGCGGTAAGCGCGCGCCGGAGCGATCGTAAATGTCGACATGCCGGAGCCGTGGAAGAAGTCCGGGATATACAGGCCGCCCTCGGCCCCCCGCAGCAGGCTCTCAAACGTGTCCGTGCCGCCCGCGATCCAGGTGGAGGTCATGCGCACGATCGGCTCGAACTCGAAGCTGATGGCGCGGGCGTTGCCCGTGACTGCCTCGTCCAGCGCAGCAGCCGTCGCTGCGGAATGCAGGCGGCCGGTCAGCACGCCGTTTTTCACCAGATAGGTGTCGCGCGCGCGCGTGCCCTCGTCGTCATAGGGGCAGTAGCCGGAGCCGTTCGGCACGCCGGAGTCCAGAATGCTCAGGCCCTCCCAGCCGACCTGCTTGCCCAGCTCCCACTCCCGGCGCATCGTCTCGGAGCCGAGCATAAAGTCCGACTCGCTCTTGTGGCCGAAGCTCTCATGGGCAAACACACCGGCGACCGTCGGCGAGAGCACGCAGGTATATTCCCCCGGCTCCACGGGGACGGCGTGCATGGCATAGTTCACGTCCTCCGCAATGGCCGCGCGCAGGCCCTCTTGGCAGCCCTGCAGGCCCGCGAAATCCGATGCATAGCGCTGCCGGCCATTCGTGAACGGCGCGTTCGCGCCCGTGACGGTATAGCCCAGCGCGATGCCGCAGTGCTGATAGTCCTGCCGGATATCCGCGCCGAGCGAAGAGCGGAAGGTCTTGTCGACATGCACATCCAGATAGCGCGCACGGGTGGCGGCAAGCCCGCTGCGCTCCAGCAGGGGCTGATAGCTGCGCAGCAGCGCCAGCTTCTGCTCCACCGGCACGGCGCGCAGGTCGCCTGCCTGCCAGCGCAGCACACAGTCACGGTTCACCTCAAAACGGCGCACAACAGGGTCGTCGCCGATGGCCGGGTTCGGCTCTGCCATGGCGGCCAGCGTATCAAGCTCCTGCTGCAGGCGGTCCGGCTCCGTTGTGGCGCTGTTATACCAGCGCTTTCCGTCATAGACGCGCACGAATGCGCCGCGGCGGCGGCTCTCGGTGCACTGCTTCAGCTCGCCGTCCTCGAGTACGAGCGTCGTTTCCGCCACGTCCTCCACACGGACATCCGAGTATAGATCCCTGGGAAATTTCAGCATAAGCATTTCCTCCTTTTCCCGCATTCTATCATGCGGGACACGCCGTGTCAATCAGCAGCGGACCGGTTCTTTTACGATACCGCCGTCCTCGACCGTCAGGTCCTCGGAATACTCCACGCGATCGATCACGCAGCCCGCGCCGACGCGGACAAAGCGCCCGCGGACGACGGCCGCCTGCGTATCGAGCAGCTCGAGCGTATCGCCCTCGATGGACTGCGCCTCCAGTGCGCGCTTGCGGCGGCCGAGCGAGATCACATGCGCGTCCTGCACCACACGGAGCGTCGTGCAGCCGATGTCGCCCGCCTGATACAGGCCGCCGCGGGACAGGGTGATCTCTCCGGCATTGAGCAGGCCGTCGATCCGGAACACGCCGGAGGCATGGAAGCGCTCGGCCTCCACAGCCGGGGCGCACAGTGAGCCTGCGATCTCAAGCTCCTCGGCATGGATGTCGCCCTCTGCGGCGCAGCTGCCGCTGAAGCGGGCCTTGCCAAGCTGCATGCCGCCCTCGATCTTTGCCGAGCCGGAGCACTGCAGCGTTCCCGTACAGTGCAGCGACTGTGCCTTCACGCTGCCGGAAAAGCGGCCCTCCTGCATGGCAGCCTCGCCCGCGACCTTCACCGAGCCGCTGCAGCGGACCTCACCGGCGCAGGAAAGCGCGCCCTCGATCTTTGCGGAGCCGGAGCACTGCAGGGTGTCGCACCGCAGGTCGCCGTCCACGCGCAGGCTGGCGCTTACGCGCACCTCGCCGTATTCCCCGCCGTCAACGCGGGTCGAACCGGAACAATTCAAATTCTGTTTCATTTCTGATGAACTCCCTTCTGCTTTGGCAGGAGCTCCTGCGCCTGCCCGTCCACGATCAATGTAATGCTTTTCAGTTCCTCCAGCCGGAAGCGGCGGCTGGTAAAGCGGTCCGTCACGATGAGCCAGTTTTCTGGGGCCTGCCGCTCCGGTTCCCGGAGCTTTTCGGCCAGATCCTCCAGCGAGGTATCCCCGCGCTGCAAAATCTGCTCCACGCGCGGGCAGATCTGCGCCCGGTGGAAAAACGTCTCCTGCCCGGTCGGCGTTGCCCGGCGCAGGAACCAGTCCTCCGGGATGAGGCCCATGCGCTTCCAGCGATAGAGCGCGCCATAGGACACGCCGTAGCGCTCCAGCAGCTCACGCTTGGAAATGAGGTCTTCCATTCGCATCCTCCTTCCGTAACATTGTTACGCCATCATAATAGCATAACATTGTTACGCTGTCAAGCACAAATTTTGGCGCAGGCGGGAGCACCTGCGCATAGACTATCTCAGGGCAGTACGCAAGGGCTGCCCAAACCCGATTCAGGAGGTACCTTATGGCAGCAAGCGGAACCCTACAGGCGCGAGCCTTTGCTTCCAACGCGCAGCTCCCGCTGCCCGGCGTAGCCATCCGCATCACGGAGCGCACGCCGGAGGGCAGCATGAAGCTGCTTGCCCTGCGCATCACGGACGAAAGCGGCATGATCGGCCCCATCGTCATCGAAGCGCCCGAGCGAGCGGGCAGTCAGGCCCCGGGAACGGGGCAGCCGTTCACGCAGGTGGACCTGTCGGCGGAGTGCCCCGGCTACGAGCAGATCCTCGTGGAGGGCATCCAGATCTTCGCCGGGGTGCGGGCCATTCAGGAGCTGGCCATGATCCCCTACCCGCAGTATCCGGAGTATTACAACCTGACCGAGGTCTTCCCGATCTCGCCGCAGGCGCTGTAGGTGGCGGCCATGGTAACGGTCACTCCCTACATTCCCGCGCAGATCACCGTGCATCTGGGGCCGCCGACCGCCTCGGCCGCGAATGTGACGGTGTCGTTTGCGGACTATGTCAAAAACGTCGCCTCGAGCGAAATTTACCCGACGTGGGAGGACAGCGCCCTCGTCGCCAACATTCTGGCCATCATTTCCTTTGCCCTCAACCGCGTTTATACGGAATTCTACCGCAGCCGGGGCTATGATTTCGACATCACGTCCTCGACGGCCATCGACCAGAAATTCATCAACGGGCGGAATATTTTTGAAAATGTCGGCCGCCTCGTCGACGAGCTGTTCAACACCTATCTCCGGCGGCAGGGCTTTGTGGAGCCTCTGGCCGCCAAATTCTGCAACGGAACGACCGTGACGTGCGACGGTCTGAGCCAGTGGGGCTCACAGGAGCTTGCACAGCAGGGGCTGAGCTCCGTGGAAATTCTCCGCCGCTATTACGGCGAGGATATCGAGATCGTCCGCAACGCGCCCATGCGCGGCTACGCCCCCTCCTACGGCGGAACGCCCCTGCGCCGCGGCTCGCGTGGGCCGCAGGTCGTGCAGCTGCAGGTCATGCTCAACCGCATCGGGCAGAACTACCCCGCCATCCCACGTGTTGCGTCCGTAGACGGCATTTTCGGCACGCAGACGGAAAATGCCGTGCTGGCCGCACAGCGCATCTTCAATCTGGACCCGGACGGCATCGTCGGCAAGGGCACGTGGTATCAGCTCGTGCGGCTGTATGTCGCGGTGACGGAGCTGTCAGAGCTGGCCTCGCAGGGGCAGACGTTCTATGCCGTGAACTGGCAGTATTCCCGCGTACTGCGCGAGGGCAGCACCGGTGAGCCGGTGCGCGTGCTGCAGTATATGCTGCAGGTCATCGGCTCGTATATCAACGACGTCCCCATGCCGCCGCAGACCGGCATCTTCGGCGAGTTAACGGCCAACAGCGTGCGGGCCTTCCAGCGCTTTTCCGGTCTGGCCATTGACGGCATCGTCGGCGAGCAGACGTGGAACGCCATTTTTGACCGTCTCGCCGGGATTGCCGAGACCGGGCCGCTGCCGCAGGATGTGGCACAGGAGATCGCAGAGGAGGTCGGCTATCTCGTGCAGGCCGGAGTGATCCCGAATTTCCCGGGACAGATCCTGCGCCTCGGCGACAGCGACACATAAAAGGAGGAAAGCCATGCAAATGCCCATCCGTTCCCTGCAGTCCATGCTGCGCCTGCTGCAGCGCCATGCCGGGAAGCCCACAACCGTCGTTCCCGACGGCATCTTCGGCCCGGAGACGGCCCGTGCCGTGCGGGAATTTCAACAGCAGAACGGCCTGCCCGTCACCGGAGCGGCCGACCTTACGACTTGGAACGCCGTTGTGGATGCCGCGCGCGAGGCGCACATCCACCATGGCCCGGCCGAGCCGCTGCGCCCGCTTTTTCAGCCGATGCAGACCATCTCCCCCGGCGAGCAGAACATGCACCTGTACCTTGCTCAGGGCATGCTGCAGGCCTTGCGGCACTACTATGACGGCATGCCGCCCGTTTCCGTGACAGGCCGGCACGATGAAGCTTGCACCGCCTGCCTCAAATGGCTGCAGGCCCGCTGCGGCCTGCCCGTGACCGGCGAGCTGGACCGGCGGACCTGGCAGCATATGGTGCGGCTGTATGCCCAGACCGTCGGCGACGGGACCGGGTCCTATCCCGTCCGGATCACCCACCCGGAGGGTGCGCAGACGCCGCAGCGCGTCTGAAGCGCTCCGCAGCGAAGCAGAATTTCTTTGCCGGAAAAGTCCAAGGGGCTTTTCCGGCAAACGGTCACGGCAGTCCGCAGCCCGACCGTGCGGCGCAGTCATAGCCCGGAGCCAGGCCCCCCGTGCTGCGGTGGATATAGGCATCCACGCCCTCGCGGAGCACGGGCGCAAACAGGTATTCTCCGCTGCGCGTGGCCAAAAAGTCCCGAATGAATGCCTCGGCCGTTCTGCGGCTGCCGCGGCAGTTCTCCCGCAGGAAGGCGACATAGTGATCCTCGCAGGTCAGGCAATACTGCCAGCTGCTGCCGGTGTAGGTCCCGTTGCCGAACAGCACATCCCCGCCCAGAACGACGCCGCGCATTGCCTCGACGCTGGCAAGCACCCGAAAGATCTGCGGCTTTGTCCAGGCCAGCTCTCCGCACGGAAGCTGTACCGCCCCGCCGAGGGCGCGCAAATCCCAACTCATATTCTTTCCCCTTCCCGTTTTCCGATTCACAGGGAATCCCGCATTGCTGCCCGGATTCGCCGTTATTTTTAGAATATCGAAATTTTAATGAAATGTCAAGCAGTTTTTTGCGCAGAATAACGCGATTTTTGTCGATATTTGTCGAGAGTGTTGGGGTTTGTCCCAGCGTGTAATGTAGATATACAACACATCCGCTTTCGCGGAAGCCTTCTTTTTCGCAAAGGCCATTGTATTTGGCAAAATGGGTGCTATCATAATGCTGTTGCAGTTAGCATTCGCTAACCTCATCTGAAACAAACGGACAGAAACAGGAGATCGAACTATGAAAATTCCGGTATTCGGCGCAGGCGTACCCGGCTGCAATCTGGCGCGGGGCAGCTGGGCAGAGGAGATTCAGAAAAACGGCCTGCGGATCAAAGACAAATTCTCACCCCGGATGTGCTGCTCTTTGTCTATGCCGCCCTCTCCGGAATTATGGCGCTGTTTCTCCGCTAAGAACATAAAGCTCCCGCTGCGAAACCCGCAGCGGGAATGAAATTATGTCTTTGGTCGAGCCAGCCGTTTCTGCTGCAGCTCCGCACGGAGCAGAATGCCGAGCGTCAGGCAGAAATCCGGATCCTTCAGATCTCGGCCAAGCATCTGCGTGATATGGGCAAGACGATCGAGAAGCGTCGAGCGGTGCAGATAGAGAGCCGCTGCCGTTCTGGTGACGGAAAGGTTGTTGTCGAGGTAGACGCGCAGCGTCTCCAGATACGAGACCTGCGAAGCTTCGTCATGCGCTTTGAGCTTTTTCAGCCCGTTCGGATAATAGACCCACGAGGGTCGCCCTGACAGCGCACCGGACAGAAGCTGCGGCAGCAGATAGTCCTGAAAATAAAAGACCGTGCCGTTTCCATCTTGCAAAAAGCCGTTCTGCAGGGCGCTGGTAGCCTGGAACCATGCCTGATTTGCCTCATACAGATTGGAAAACACACCGGATACGCCGCAGACCAGGCCGAGTCTGTCCAGCAGCGGCAGGAGCTGCGCCGTTGTCTCACATTCGGCCTGTGCGGCGGGTAGAAATGCGGCGACGGTACGCTCGTACTCAAAGGCCATCGCGCCGGTGTACCGTTCTTCCAATGCGGCGGAAAGATACGTGCCGGGCAGCGGCGCTGCCCCACGCTTTGGCTGGAGGCGGACACAGACCCAGTCCGTTTTCCCGTTTTCCTGACTGAGCGCACGCCGCAGCTCAAAATCGACAGGCTGCCCTGCGATAACGCTGCGCAGGGCGCGGCGTACGGCGGAGCGGGTGCTGGCAAGCGTCGGGTTCTGCTGGACAGCCTGCCGCAGGAGCTTTGCAAGGAAGATCGAAAGCGCGCGGTCAAAATCTTGAAGCGGACGGAAGGCCTCAAACACCGTCAGGCAGCCGAGGTATTCCTCCTGATCGAATACGTTGACCGACAGCGTCCGAATACCCTGCAGCTCCAGCAAAAGCGGATCATGCACATGAGTGGAAAGGTCGTGCAGAGATAAAAAGGTTGCCATCTTCTCTGCGTCAAATGTCTCGGTATCCAGCCGGATGCCGAG